>DATFVA010000194.1:0-2945 GCA_035260565.1 Ignavibacteriaceae bacterium
AAAATAAGACAAGGGGAAAAGGACAATTCGCGAAAATTATTCATTTTCCACTATCAGCCTGATTTTATAGGCAGCTGATGAAATTTCCCTACCTGTTTCAGGATATGGCTGGAGTTCCAGCAGGCGAATTTTAAAGTCGCCGGCAATCAGTTCCTGAGGATCGAGCGTAGTATTGAGCTCCTGAGTCTCATCTGTCCATCCATTATGACGAACTGAAATTTCAATCCGACCGTTCCCTTCCCACACACACTCAGCACCTAACGGGCATCTTGAATCTTCGACAACCTTGTTAAATGTAATCTCAAGGCCGGAATTGTTGATCACCGCTTTTTGTCCCGGACTAATAAAAAACTCCTCACTTAAACCAGCGCTCACTGCATCATCACACCCGGTAATAGTAATGAAAACCAGCAGGAAATAAAGTAAAGGCAGAGTTTTAAAGATCCAATTCATTGATATCTAATCTGAAAAAATTTAATCAATTAATCCAGTATATTTAAATGATCCCGGCATTGACAACTATTGACTGCTATCACCACTCCATCTCCTATTTCATTTAATCTTTAACAATATATTTTTTCAGGAAAAGGAAAATGATCAAGTTCAAAGCTTTTTCTAATATTTGCATCTTATTTCTGATCTTAACCACGAGTCAAAGCGTTAATGCTCAATATTTCGGACGAAATAAAGTACAGTATAATGATTTCCAATTTAAAGTTTTACACACTCCTAATTTCAACATTTATTTTTACCCTGAGGAATCTAAAGGTGCTCATACAGCAGCTTTATTGGCCGAAAGATGGTACAAGCGCCAGTCATTTTACTTCGGGGATTCACTTCATGGTAAACAGCCTCTCGTTCTTTACGGCAGCTTTCCGCAGTTTGTGCAGACAAATATCATATCAGGACAAATAAGTGAAGGAGTAGGCGGAGTTACTGAACCTTTCAAGAGACGAATCGTTCTGCCATTAGCCGGCCCGTTGAGTGAAACAAACCATGTCATAGGGCATGAACTTGTGCATGCCTTCCAGTATGATATAACCGGGGCAATGAAAAGTACATTCAGCGGTCAGGCACCTCAACTTTCAAAACTTCCTCTCTGGTTTGTTGAAGGTATGGCCGAATTTCTTACATTAGGTCCGGACGATCCTTTTACCGCAATGTGGATGCGTGATGCAGTACTTAATGAAATTCCAACGATCGATGATCTGAATAATCCCGAATACTTCCCCTACAGGTATGGCGATGCTCTGCTCGCTTACATAGCTGGCAGATGGGGAGATAAAAAAATAGCCGATTTGATGACTACATCGGCGTATATGGGAGACATCAATGATGCGATTGATACACTGTTCCATGTATCATCCGATTCGCTTTCAAAGTTATGGGCCGAGTCGCTTCATGACCAGTACGATTCCCTTAAAAGTCAGACCAAACGTCCAGCCGATTATGGGAAAAAAATTATTTCATCTGATAACGGAGGCGAGCTGAACATAGCCCCCGTACTCAGTCCGGATGGTAAAAACCTCGTTTTCTTTTCCTCAAAGAATTTATTTGCAATTGATCTTTTCCTGGCTGATGCGAAAACCGGAGAAATCAAAAGAACTATTCTTAAAACAGAGCTTGATCCTCATCTTGAGAGTCTTGAATTCATTAATTCCTGCGGCTCATGGAATCCCGACGGAGACAAATTCATTTTCCCTGCTGTAACCAAAGGCAGGCCGATTTTATCAATTATTAATGTCAACACTGGTGATATTGAAAGGGAAAAAAGGTTCAACAATCTTGGTGAAATATTGAATCCTTCCTGGTCACCTGACGGCAGATACATTGTTTTCTCCGGAAATGAAGGCGGACTTACCGATTTATTTATATATGATCTACAGACCGATTCGCTCAGACGAATGACGAATGACTCATATGCAGAAATCCAGCCCTCGTGGTCTCCTGACGGCAGCCGGATTGCATTTGTAACGGACCGTTTTACTACCAACCTTGACGATCTGGATATAGGAAATTACGAGATAGCCCTGCTCGATCCGGTTAGCGGTAAAATAACCGAGGTTAAGACTTTCAAAGACGTGAAGAATATTAATCCTCAATGGTCTTATGACGGTAAGAGCATTTACTTTTTATCGGCACCGCAGGGCATTACAAACCTTTATAAGATTGAATTAGGTTCAGATAATATTACACAATTGACGAACCTGTTTGTCGGCATTACTGGAATTACTGATATCAGTCCTGCATTATCTATTGCAGGAGAGAACGACGAAGTAGTGGTAAGCACCTTCGAAAAAAGGAAGTATAATATTTACAGATTCGACAAAATCAATCCTGAAGCGCCGGTTAATTTAACAGGTTCTGATCCGGCGAAGCTTCCTCCTGAAACAAGAGCTTCCACTTTATTAGTTAATAGTTTTGCTGATCCGCATTACGGTCTGATGCCGGATAGTAATTTTACAGTTACAGATTATTCCCCATCACTTTCTTTAACAGGCATCAGTCAGCCTTCTGTAGCTGCAGGTATTGACAGGTTCGGGACTTATGTCGGCGGAGGAATATCGCTTCTGTGGACCGATATGCTGTCTGATTACACCCTTTCCACGGCACTGCAGGTTCAGACGAATCCCGGTATTTCATTTTTCAATTCAATATCTGCATTCGCGGGATACCTGAATACTGCTCACAGATGGAACTGGGGGGTTGCCGCTCAGCAGCTACCGCTTATATACCTTGGATTCGGTGCTTTCGGACAGGATATCAATGGTGAACCTGCATATGTTGAACAAAGAATAATTTACCAGGAAACCCACAGGGAACTAACAGGAATACTGATGTATCCATTTAACCCGGTAATGAGAGTTGAATTCACCGGCGGGTATCAGAATATAAGCTATACCAATTCGGTTGAAACGCAGGCAGTTTCATTGACTACGGGGCAG
>DATFVA010000195.1:0-3792 GCA_035260565.1 Ignavibacteriaceae bacterium
AAGAAATTTTACCACGACTGGTATAGACCCGATCTGCTGGGAGTTGCTGCCGTGGGCGACTTTGATGTAAATACGATTGAAAGTCTTATTAAAGACCATTTCAGTAACCTGATCTCTCCTGAAGTTGAGAGGGAAAGAAAGATCTTTGAGATCCCGAAACACGATGATACTTACTTTGCTGTAGCTTCAGATAAGGAGGCGATGTATACTTCCGTTTCGCTGTACTATACAAGGGATCCCGAGGTCATTAAGACCGCTGATGACTATAGGAAGATGCTCGCTCATCAACTTTTTTACGGTATTCTGAATGACAGACTTCGTGAACTTACCTTGCTTTCTGATGCGCCTTTTGCTTATGCGCAGGCCGGCAGCCAGAGATTCGTTAAAGCGGCTGATATCAGCTACCTTGTTGCAATGGTAGGTGAAGGCGGCGTAAACAGGGGACTTGAATCACTCCTCCGTGAAGCCGAAAGAATAAAACAGTTCGGTGTTGCATCTACCGAACTGGATAGACAGAAAACGGCGTTCTTAAGAGGTGCCGAAAAAAGACTCGACGAGAAAGATAAAACTGAATCCCTTGGAATAATCGGTCAGATGGAAGCTAATTTCCTTTACGGTGATCCCCTCATTTCAGTCGATGATTACTACAGCCTCGCTCAGCAGATAATACCTTCCATCACTCTTGAAGAGGTTAACAAAGTTGCCGCCGGACTGCTCGATGCTCAAAACAGGGTGGTGCTGGTAAATACTCCTGATAAAGAAGGACTTAAAATTCCCGGTGAAGCTGAGCTCGCTTCGGTAATAAATAAAGTAAATGAAGAGCAGCTCACAGCTTATGTCGATAAGGTATCATCAAAAGCCCTTGTTGAAAATCCTCCGGTTCCTTCGCCGGTAGTAGCGACGGAGAGAGATACTCTGCTTGGAATCGTCGAATGGAAACTCGGCAATGGTGTAAAGGTTATACTGAAGCCGACCGATTTTAAGAATGATGAAATCGTATTTTCTGCCTTTAGTCCTGGGGGTTCTTCTCTTGTACCTGATCGGGATTTCATGTCGGGGGAGTATGCTTCGGAACTGGCATCGGAATCGGGACTGGCAGGTTTCAGCATGCCTGAGCTACAAAAATATCTAACAGGGAAGCTGGTCAGAGTAAGTCCTTATATAGGATTTAACTATGAAGGATTCAACGGAGCTGCAAGTCCGAAAGATGTCGAAACTCTTTTCCAGCTTATTTACTCCTGGTTTACTTCACCGCAGATAGATTCAAGCGGTTATGCATCTATTATGAACAGGTTGAAATCCTACCTGCAGAACAGAAGCAGCGATCCCGAAGCCGCGTTTGATGATACAATGCAGGTCACACTTTCGAACTATCATTTCCGTTCCCGCCCGTTTACTATGGATATGCTGGATGAAATCAACCCGGAGAAAGCATTAAATATATTCAGGGATCGCTTCAAAGATGCTGGCGACTTTACTTTCATTTTTACAGGCAACCTAGATACTGCTGCTCTGAAGCCGGTGATCGAAAATTATCTCGGAGGTCTTCCATCGATCGGAAGAATAGAGGCTCCTGTTGATCTTAAATACAAAGATGTAAGGGGAGAGATTTCCAAAGCAGTTCATAAAGGGATTGAACCCAAAAGCAGTGTAAAGGTTACTTATGTGGGTAATATGGAGTTCAGCAGAAAGAACGAACAGGTAATGCAGTCGCTTGTTGATGTACTGAATATAAAGCTTAGGGAGGCAATTAGAGAGGATAAAAGCGGTACTTACGGTGTAAGTGTTTTCAAGGCAATCTACCGGTTTCCACGTGCACACTACGATCTCAACTTTGAATTCGGCTGCAGTCCCGACAGAGTTGATGAACTGACGAAAACTTTCTTCAGCGTACTCGATTCCATTAAAACATTTGGTCCCGATGAAACAGTAATGACCAAAGTTAAGGAAATACAGAAGCGTCAGCTTGAGATAAGATCGAAACAGAATGGCTACTGGATGGGTATGCTCGCTGATTACCTGCAGAATAACGACGACCCAGATCTGATCCTGAATTATAACCAGTGGATAAATTCATTGACCGCAGACGATATTAAGCAATCTGCAAATCAATATCTTGGAAAAGATGTAGTGAAAGTCGTCCTCTATCCTGCAGAAGCAGAACACCTGTAAAGCGCTTGTACAGCGACCTGCCTGCCGGCCAGGCAGGTTCGCTGAATAGCTTATGAATTAATGAATTAACGGATTACCGAATTGTGCGGATGAATTAGAGAATTATCGGATTAACGAATTTGCGAATTAATTCGCCAAATTCGCCAATCCGCAAAATCCTCCAATCCCTCCCCCCTGTAGAATAATTTTACACCCCCTCCTCATTTTAATCACCGTTCATCAGATTTACCTCTGATAATCATCATAAATTCATATACTGCTAAGAGATCAGATCAATTTTAATTAAATTTGAACTTATAATATAAATTAATACCGCGGTTTATGGCTATTATTGAAACAAAGGAACTGACCAAATATTACTCTTCCCGCTCTCAGAAAGTGCTGGCATTGTCAGGCTTTGACCTTACTCTTGAGCAGGGGACGATCTTCGGTCTGCTCGGTCCCAACGGTGCAGGGAAGACTACTCTCATCAAAATTCTGCTCTCTATAACTTTCCCTACTTCGGGACAAGCATACGTCCTCGGGCGTGATCTTTCAGATTTCACAATGAAGAAAAAGATCGGCTACCTTCCAGAGAACCATCGTTATCCCGGTTATCTGACGGGGGGAGAAGTGCTTAAGTTTTTCGGCAGACTCAGCGGTCTTGACGGTGCGGGTCTTGATAAAAGAATAGATGAGCTTCTGGAAATGATGAAGCTTTCGAAATGGAAAAAGGTAAAAGTTAAAACTTATTCAAAAGGTATGATGCAGAGACTGGGGCTTGCGCAGGCGATGATAAATGATCCGGAACTTATTTTCCTCGATGAACCCACTGACGGCGTTGATCCTATAGGCAGGAAAGAAATAAGGGATATCCTGCTTGAGCTTAAAGCTCGTTCAAAAACCATCTTTCTTAATTCCCATCTATTATCAGAAGTAGAGCTTATAACCGACCGTGTTGCCATACTTAATAAAGGTACGCTTCTCAGGGAGGGAACAGTACAGGAACTTACGGAAAAGAAGGAGGAATACCGCTTAAGTGTTGAACCTTTCGATCCGTCGTTCACTATGCCTGAATCTTATAATGGAGTTACCATCCATCCTGTTAAAGATGCTTTCAATGTAAAAGCTTCCGATACTGCACAGCTTAACCGGTTCATAGACTACTTGCGGCAGAATAATATTTTAATTTCCGGAATCGTTAAGGAAAAAAGCACGCTTGAAGATATGTTCATATCATTGATCGAGCAGGCGGAAAAGGGGTCGCCGTCATGAAAAATATTTATTTAATGACTTTGTTTACACTTAAAGAAGCTTTGGCAAGAAAGGTATTCCTCTTCTTTATTGGAATTTCGGCTCTTGCAATTGTAATAACTGCACTTATATTCAGTCTTGTTGATACTCAGTCAATTATAACCGGCATCGAAACAAAAACCGGCAATGATTTCCTCATAAGGAATATTGTTTCTACCCTGGAAATAATGATTATATCCCCGCTGGCGGGATTGGGACTTCTGCTTGCAATATTCTCAAGCTCCAGTTTTGTCCCCAATATGCTCGAAAAAGGGAACATCGACCTTCTGTTAAGCAAACCTGTATCGAGGCAGCAGCTTTTGTGGGGTAAATATGCCGGGGGACTGC
>DATFVA010000196.1:0-6132 GCA_035260565.1 Ignavibacteriaceae bacterium
AAACAAGACTTCAGATTATTTTGCCCCTGCTGGAATATACATTCACGACTTATCTACCGGAGAAGATAAAGAACTTGTTACTGGTGTAAGATCAACCGTAGGCTGGGTGGGGGATGAAAACAAATTAATCTATGCTAAACTGACTGATGATAATCCCAACTGGTACAATGTCCACGACCTTTATGTATACGATATCGATAAGGATAAGGAAACACGGCTTACTCACGATCTTAGAGCAAATCAGCCCGGTGTTTCTCACGATGGTAAAAAGATAGTTTTCCTCTTCCAAAAAGATGGAACCACAAATCTTGGTATAGTAGATATAGATGGTAAAAATTTCAAAAGACTTACTTTCTTTGAAAACGGTGAACAGGTTTATAATCCTAAATTCTCAAACGATGATTCTTATGTAGTATTCGACTACTCTTATACACACGGCAGAGATATAGCCCGCGTAGATACCAATGCGGCTAATTACAAAAATATTATTGCTGCTCCCGGTGATGAGAGAAACCCTGAATTTGCTTCGGACGGCAGCCTGATCTATTCTTCTGATGAGACGGGTATTTTTAATCTTTACCGGTATAATTCCGAAACAGGTGAAAAAACCAGGCTTACAAATGTGCTCGGCGGTGCTTTTATGCCTTCAGTCTCTGATGATGGAACAATCCTTTATGCCGGTTATACTGCAGACGGGTATAAAATATTTAAGATTACTCCGGAAGAACAGGCTAAAGTTGATCCGCAGGATCAATATGTCTGGATTGATAATCCTCCTCTAGGAAAAGACCAGCCGAAAGGAGACCTGGCAAACTTTAACCTGGAGAAGCTGAGAAATTATAATGATTTTGAAGTCCCTGATTATAAAGAAGAAAAATACGGCGGCGCCTTTTCAAAACTTACATTTTTTCCGTTCATTAGGTTTGATAACTATAATACCGGGAATACATTTATTGAAAAGTTTAAGCCCGGTGTATATGTCTCCTCCAGCGATATGCTCAACCGCTATTCATTATTTGCGGGAGGATCTATCAATGCAAGAATGGAAAGGGATCTGTTCCTGATATTTGAGTACAGGAATAAGCTGCCTTTACTTTTTAACCTCGGCATCAAACCTGAATTGTCCCTGGAAGTATATAATATAAGCCGTAAATCCGACGCTGATATTTTCTTCGGCGTGGATACCCTTCCCGACGGCACTGTTCATTATGATGATATCGTAAATACAGATATAGCATATAATTTGTTTGAAGTTGACCTGGCTGCAAAGCACCGGATATTTACAAGGGACCAGAACGTTGAGTTCAGGTTTGTCTGGAGCAGGTATACAGCAACTCTAAACAGTTTTATCTTCCCGAATTCTGCGATATTATATCCCACAACTAATGATGAATATTTTATCGGAAGGGACCTTAGGTTTACTTATAATTTTGACCTGATCCTCCCGTCACGTGATATGGAGATTAACCCCGTTGGAGCAGAATTTAAACTGCAGTATGATTATGAATTTGATAAGTTTAATTCTGACGGGGAGTACACTGTTGAAGGCGGCGTGCTGACACCAAAATACAACAAATATGATTTTCATAAAGTTGAATTGAATACAAAATTACATTTCCCCTTACCGTTTAAAGCACATACACTTACTGCACAGATCAGGGCAGGCTCAATACTTGGTCCGCAGATACCGGACTTTTTTGACTTCTTTCTGGGTGGACTCTCAGGTATGAAAGCCTATCCTTTTTATGCTGTCAGCGGTAACGAGATAGCCTGGCTTAACCTTACTTACCGCTTCCCGCTTTTCAGGGAAATTGATACCAGGATCGGTCATATTTATCTGGATAAAATGTTCCTCGCTTTCTATGGAGACATGGGGAATGCATGGAACGGCAATATTCCTGCACTTGATACGTTTAAGAAAGGTGCCGGCGTAGAACTGAGAGTACAGATGAACTCTTACTACCTCTTCCCCACAAACCTGTTTGTTAATGCATCGTACGGATTCGATAAGGTTATAAGAGAAGTAAATAATGAAACGATTACTTATGGAAAAGAATGGAGATTTTACGGCGGAATATTGTTCGGATTCGATTTTTGATTGAAAAAATTTATGAGGATGTTATGTTAAAAAGAAATTTTCTTTTGTTATTAATGGTTTTCTTTACAACGGGATTCTTATCTGCCCAGAGTGAAAAAGAATCCGCACATCCCGGTTTTTCTTTTAATGGAATAAATGATCCCGCGATGAGCTTCACCGGGAACCTGCAGGTCGATAGTAAACTTTCGTTTGATGAAATCGGAAAGCAAATAAATACTGTCCGGCTTAACCCTCAGTTTGATGAAAAAAATCACCCTGGCTCGGCGCTTTGTTTTCATTAATACTGCCGGGTTCTGGTGAATTTTATGCTGAACGTTATTAAAAGGCGGGAATATTTTTTGTCGTTGAAGCAGCCGTGGTTACTGCGGCAGTGATATATAATAATAAAGGAATTAAAGCAACTGATGATTTTCAAAACTATGCGGATAATGTTTCCGATAATTCAGGCTGGAGTGTGGTCAGATATGCTGATTGGTTAAATCAGACGTATCAGAGTAATATTCCAATTGATAGAACCACTCCAAATTTGAAACCGTGGCAAAGGGTAAACTTTAATGACATTCACGCTGTTGAAATCCAGCACTCCGAACTTTCCCACCAGCTTGCTTATTATCCGGAGCAGCAGTATTATGAAATGATCGGAAAATATCACCAGTTCAGGGCGGGATGGTCGGATTATACTCCCGACCTTGGATTTAATGTTTCCCCCATGTTTCTTCACTATACCGGAATGAGAGCTACTGCGAACGATTATTTTAATACTGCATCCAAAGCAGTTATCGGCATCTATATCAATCATTTTCTTAGTGCTATAGACGCCTACTGGAGTACAACAGTATACAATAAAGAATTCGCAGCAAGTGTCACTGTCGAGAACAAACAGTTCGCTGATTATATGGAACTTGTCCCAACACTTAATGTGAAATTCAGCTTCTGAGGTAGTAACCAATTCCAAAATGAGACACTGACATTTTGTCATATGATAGTTTTTTCAGCAGCTGAAAATTACGTTTTTACGCTGTTTTTGCATTGTCTCATTTTGAGTCCAACTACGGCATAAATACGGCACAACTACGGCACTAATACGGCATAACAAGGAGTCTGCCAATTTTGTCATACTTGTTGAATAATTAAACATAAACTACCTTCAACACTTTGCCATCCTAATCCGCATCGAGCTGGCAAATTAGCACCAGAACAACAACAGCCGGAAGTTCCTAACTAACTCATATTGAACGTCCGTAGCGACGGTCGCCGGGTGTTCGTAGTGATGGTCGCCGGGTGTTCGAAGCGATGGTCGCCGGGTGTTCGTAGCGATGGTCGCCGAGTGTTCGTATCGAGGCTAGCGAAGAACGTATCGAGGCGAGCGGAGAACATATCGAGTCGGGCGGGGTGCAGCTTAGCTTGAGAAGCTATGCTTGCGCACCTGTAGAGCCGAATGATATTCGGCTTAAATCATCATCCCCATACCCCCATTTAGTCATTTCGAACCCCGGCAAATTCATTCCGGGACTTAAGCCGGGGTGAGAAATCTTAACAGTTGCACACTGCCGCGGTTAAGTCGCATTGCTAGCGAGTGCAGAAACGTACCGAGGCGAGCCCCATCGTACCGGTACACCATAAGTCCTTTGATGCTAAGGAGAACAGTTTTATATTTTAACCCACTATTTAAAAAACTTATATATGAAAATACCGATTGTTGTAATTATAGGACGCCCAAACGTAGGAAAATCGACCTTTTTTAACAGGCTTGTGGGAAGAAGAGAAGCTATCGTAGATGACGTAAGCGGGGTGACCCGCGATAGGAATTACGGTGAGGTTGAATGGGCCGGTAAGAAGTTTGAACTTATGGATACCGGCGGATATGTTCCCGATTCAACGGATCTGTTCGAGACCGCCATCCGTGAGCAGGTTGAGATTGCAATAAACCAGGCCGATGCAATAATATTCCTGGTAGATGCGAGGGCTGGAATAACACCCGTTGATGAGGAAATTGCAAGGATACTCAGGAACTCCGGTAAGAAATATTTCCTTCTCGCTAATAAAGTGGATTCAGAGAAGTACGAACCTATGGCAGCAGAATTTTACAGGTTCGGAGTTGATATAATTTACGATGTGTCCGCTATAGTCGGAAGAAAAATTGGTGATTTCCTGGATGACCTGACAGGCGATTTCCCCGACATGGAAAATGAATCTGAGGATCCCCGGCTGAAAGTTGCTGTAGTCGGCCGTCCTAATGTAGGTAAATCATCGCTTACAAATGCACTGCTTGGGTATGACAGAAGTATCGTTACTGATATTCCCGGAACTACCAGGGACAGCGTTGATTCTGTTCTTAAGTATTATGGCGAGGAAATAATACTTGTGGATACTTCAGGTCTTAGAAAAAAGAAACGGATTGAAGAAAGTATTGAATTCTTTTCTATGATCCGTACATTAAAATCTATCGGCGAGTGCGATGTTGCTGTTGTTATGATCGACGCGAGTGTAGGCCTTGATAAACAGGATCAGAAGATAATTGATGAAGCTGTCCGCTGGAGAAAAGGGATAGTCCTGGCAATTAATAAATGGGACCTGGTGGAAAAGGATACAAATACGGCCAGGCAGTTTGAACTCAATATAAAAGACAAACTTGGACGGACGAATTATTTCCCTGTAATTTTTATTTCTGCGTTGACAAAGCAGAGAATATTTAAACTCATAGAAATCGTTAAGGAAGTTAATGCTGAAAGAAAGAAAAAAATCCCTACCAGTGAATTGAATGATAATTTGCTCGCTGAAATTGAAAAGAATCCTCCTCCTTCTACTCACACAGGCAAAGAGGTCAAAATAAAATACATCACACAGGTGGGGGATAATTACCCGGTGTTCCTGTTCTTTTCAAATTATCCCAAAGAGATTCCCGATCATTATAAAAGATTCCTTGAAAATAAGATCCGCGAAATCTTTGGATTTAACGGGGTTCCGTTTACTCTAAGTTTTAAGAATAAATAAATTGAAGTGTTTAAGCCTGCAAAAATAATCGTCATCGGAGGCAATGCAGCAGGTCCTGCTGCTGCTGCAAAAGCAAAAAGGGTCAGCCCCGATTCTGAAGTTTTAATGTTTGAATCCGGTGAATTTATTTCTACCGGCACTTGTGAAATTCCTTACGTGCTTTCAGGAGAGATTCCGGGCTATGAAGAAATAATAACTTTTACTACCGAAGAATTCCGGAAGTTAAAAGGAGTTAAAGCCTATACATCTTGTGAAGTTACAGGCATTGACCGGACACGCAAAATATTAAATGTAAAGAATCTGAAGTCACGTAAAGAATTTGAAGAGAACTATGATTCTCTGGTACTTGCAACCGGTTCTATCCCAAAAAAAATTCCCGGTTTCCCGGAATTTATTCCCAATCTTTTCAACCTGAAAAATATAGCCGACTTAAATAATATAACCGGTTATGTCCGCTCTAAAAAAATTAATTCAGTACTGATAATCGGTTCGGGCTACATAGGCCTGGAAGCTGCCGATGCATTTCATCAGCTGAATAAAGAGGTCACGATAATAGAAAAGGAAAATCTCCCCCTGCCGTATACAGAACCTGAGATCAGGGTTATGATACTGGAGCTTCTTAAGAAAGAGGGTATCATATTTCACGGAGCATATAATAATCTATTACTTAACACCGAAAATGGTTTTATTAAATCTATTAACCTTGACGGCAGGATCATTGAACCTGAACTGGTAATATCTGCTGTCGGTTTTACACCGAATAATATCCTGGCAGAAAAAGCAGGACTCCGGTTAACTCCCCGCGGAGCGGTTAAAGTCGATAGGAGCCTCAAAACTTCCGACCCTTCTATATTTGCCTGCGGAGATAATATTGAAATAATTAATGAGGTCACAAAAAGAACGGATTATTTCCCTGTAGCAACGGTTGCACATGATTTTGCCCATGTTGCCGGAGAGAATGCGGCTGGAGGTTCTGCAGTCGTGAATACTGTAGTAAAAAATATTGCAGTAAAGATCCTTAATAAATTCCAGGTTTCTGT
>DATFVA010000197.1:0-6815 GCA_035260565.1 Ignavibacteriaceae bacterium
TTCATATAAACTTCAGGGATATTGTGTAACGAATATTTTTATTAGCAGTCAAAAAGGGTAAAGATTTATTATCAAGGTGAGAATAAATGAAAAAACTATTACTGCTGATATTTTGCTCGACCTTACTTTTTGCCTCATCAAGTAGAAACCAGAACAAGGTAATGTTATTAAAGGAAGTTAATACCCCTATAAAAATTGACGGGGAAATTGACGATGAATGGAGTAAAGTAGATTCGGTCAGTGATTTTTTTCAGCTGCAGCCATATTATGGGAAAAACCCTTCGCGCAGGACTATTGCTAAAGTCCTGACGACCGCGGATGCTTTATATTGCCTGATGGTGTGCTATGACAACAGGAATGATATACAGGCAGGCACCGGCTCCATCGATAATTTTGACGGTGACGTGGTTTCTATTATGCTCGATTCGTTTAATGATGAAAAGACTGCATATAAATTTGCTGTTTCTGCATCGGGAGTTCAGGCCGACTGCAGGCTGCTTGATGATGCAAGGAACAGGGATTACAGCTGGGACGGTATCTGGTTTGCAGATTCTAAAGTATACGACTGGGGATATGTTGTTGAAATGAAAATTCCTTATAAGTCGTTCCAGTATGATGATAAAGCAAATTCGTGGGGACTCGATTTTGACAGATGGATACCTAAGCAGGCTGAGGATTTGTACTGGTGCAGCTATGAACAGAGTGAGGGTCAGAGGATTTCTAAATTCGGGAAGTTGGTTTTTGAGGACTTCAGACCTTTAGTTCATGGAGTTAACCTTGAGGCCTATCCGGTTGGTATCTCCAAAGCAACCATGAAAGATGATAACAAATACGATGTTGAAGGAAAGGTAGGACTGGATCTTCTCTATAATCCCTCTCCCAAATTAAAATTTCAGCTTACTGCAAATCCTGACTTTGCACAGATAGAGGCTGATCCTTTTTCATTCAACATTTCCCGGTATGAATCATACTTCTCTGAAAGAAGACCATTCTTTACCGAAGGGAATGAAATATTTATGGCTTCCGGGAAACAGACAAGTACGGGGTTTTACTCACCCCTTGAATTATTCTATTCACGAAGAATAGGAAAAAAACTTCCGGATGGTTCTGAAGTGCCGTTATATGCAGGAACAAAAGTATTCGGAAGAATAAATGATTGGGAATACGGCGGATTCCTTGCAATGACAGGAGAAAAAAATTATACCGACGACAGTTTACATCTAACAGAAGGACAGGCATTTTTCGGCTCTGCAAGAATAAAGAAACAGATATTCGGTAATTCACAGGCGGGACTCCTTTTTGTAGGAAAACAGACCAAAGACAGTACTTACGGAGTGATAGATCTTGACGGGGCTTTCCGTGCATCCGACTGGCAGCTGGCCTACCAGGTAGCAAGGTCTATTAAGAACTCCACCGGGGATTATGCTTTCTCTGCAGGATTTACACGACTGACGGATAATATGCTGACATTTGCCCGCGGCAGATATATCGGCGATAAGTTCGATATCAGTGAAGTGGGTTATGTACCATGGATGGGCACAGGGGAATTTACATCGATAGCAGGGCCGTTATGGAACTTTGAAACAGGCTACATCAGGCAAATAATTATATACGGGGGACCATCTTTTTATTATGAAAAAGCAGATAATTTTACTGATTACTTCGGACTCCTCGGATTTAATATGCAGCTAAGGGATAACTGGGGTTATGAAATAAATGCACAGCTTGGAAAAGCTAAAGATGAAGGACTGGAATATACTTCATACAATGTGAGCCTGAGTTCCTGGTATGGGATTAGTCCCAAATGGAGCGGTAACCTGTACGGGGGTTACTCAAAAACTTATAATTTTTCGAGAGAATACCTGGCTCCTTATTCATGGTTTGGAATTTATATCAACTGGAAAGCGGCTGATATTCTTGACCTCGGAACTTCGTACGATATGTATGTTGAAGGGAATCCCGACGGACACGTTGAAGACATAACTTATAATGCACGCCCTTACTTTTCGCTGACCCCTGTTAATAATTTAAATATAAGGGTGTATGTAGATAACGTTTTTATTAAATCTGTAGACAGGCTTGATCATGTAATCGCAGGATTCCTTTTCTCATACAATTTTTCTCCTAAGTCGTGGATTTACCTTGCCCTTAATGAGGTAAGAGACAGAAGCGATGAATTCGATAAGGCAGGCAACCTGCAGCCTTACAGAATGCACACCGTCGATAGGGCAGGGGTATTTAAGATAAAATATCTGTACTATTTCTGACAGACTGCAAAAATAATTATACCTGAACTTTAAAGAGCCCCCATTTGGCGGGCTCTTTTTATTTTCTTCCTGATAATACGACGATAGCGTACATTTATTCTCAGAATTAGAGCGGAGGTGAGGCGGAGGTGAGGCGGAGGTGAAGCGGAGGTGGAGCGGAGGTGGAGCGGAGGTGAAACGTATGTGGAAAGTATATGAGGAGTAACTGGAATTTGATTCAAGGCTTGTTTTTTAAGTCAATATGATCTAACAAAAAAGAAAAAGACGGGGAAAAAATTAACCTGGTTATGAAAAACATAACCAGGTGAGATAAGGGAGACTTAATTGTTAAAAGGGCGGAACAATACCGGAATGACAGAAATTATTTCACGTAAAGAGCTGCAGAAAGAAACCCGCACCAATGTTCAAGGGAAAATGGAGCAGTTGTTCCCATATGAGTTCCATAGACAGGGAGGGGTTTTTCTGTCCAGGTATCCGAATACCTCAGGAGTTTTCCATTAAGACCCTTCAGGTTCAGCGCATCTGCGATATGATAAATTGATAGAAGTCCGAACGGAACTGAGAATTTCCCGCACCATAAAGGAACAGGTGTTTTAATCTCAGGACTTCCCCAGAGCTCATTGGATAAGCCTTCTATATCCTTAAAGGATAATTCAGCATTTATATAAGTATCCGCAATTCTCCTGTCATTCTCCGTTGCTTGACTATGGGCTTTCTCATCCTTTCCAAAGGGTGAGTTATTAAAGTCATCCCCATAATGATCTGCGTCTGTTGATATCAGGAAGAAGATATCCTTACCCGGCTTTAGGTTATTTGAAGTAATGTAATCTTTAATAATTGCCGCCAGGTCATTTGAAATACTATCCATTCTTTCAAAAGGCATTTGTGTTACCATGATAGGGGTGATCTTTACATCCCTGTTATAATACTGGAGGAACGGGACAAGTGCTTCTATGGAATGTTCAATATCCTGAGCCTTATCGCTGACAGTATAATAGTCTTTGTTCAGTTTTGATTTTATTATTTCGCGGAGGGGGGAAATCTGCACATTTTGGTAAGGACCTTTCCAGTACTTATAGTCATCAAGTATCAGAACATTTTGGGGATCATTCATAGCTTTTCTTACCGTACCGTGGGTAACGCCGAATATTACAACTTCCTTAGCTTTGATAAGCGGATAGAGTGGATAATACACCCTCCCGGCATACAAAAAATCATCGTGAGGAGAAATGCCGCCGATAAGCAGTCCCTTATCCACAGTTTTAGTTCCGGAATTTTCCGAAAGATACTTCATCAGAGTATCCATTTCAGAAGCACGCCAGCAGAAGCCGACATTATCCCTTACGGGGCGTACGTTATTTTCCTGTGCTGAAATCATATTGGTTAGTAAAAAAGTTAATAAAAGAATTGTTAAAAGATTGAAGAAGTTCTTCATTATCCCGGCCTCCAATACACTTTAATAATGACGTAATCATTAAGTAAAATTTTCTTAATTTTCTATGATCAAAAATATGATAAAAAATAAAAGAAAATATCTTCTTTTCTACCTAAAAACAGGGGGAGGTCATTTTGCCCCGGCCTCTTCACTTGCAGGTTATTTAAAGAGGCATCATTCTGAAGAAGTAAATCCCGTTCTGATAGATGGGTTTGAAAAAACAAACCGGCTTGTAAAAAATCTTATTGAGGAAGGCTACCGAAATCTTCAGTCGAAAGCTAAATGGGCATATGAAGCTTTATACGCTTTCAACAAGATTGCACTGTTTGCAAGGATTTCATGTTTTATTGTATCCAGATCTTCCGTAAAATTTATCAGGCAAAGGATCCTGGAAGAAAAGCCTGAAAAGATAGTCATTCTTCATTTCTTTCTGATTGAGCCTGTTTATGAGGCAGTGAAGAAATTAAAATTAAAAATACCTGTTTATACCGTAGTGACTGATCCTTATACCGCTCACCCAATGTGGTTTTTAAGAAAGAACCAGAGGTTCATTATATTCAGCGAACGTTTAAAGGATTCACTGGTCCATAAAATTTCCCCTGAACATATACATGTTTTTCCGTTTATACTTGAAGAAAAATTCTCACAGCCTGTCCCGGCGTCCGTTATTCCCCGGCTAAAAAGGGAGATGGGATTTGAGGCAGAGAAAAAAATAATTATGATTCTGGGAGGAGGAGACGGAATTCCTCATGGCCGAACAATTCTTGAAGATTTACTGAAATTAAAGCCGGATGCTGAGATCGCGGTGGTCTGCGGGAAGAATAAGTCATTCTACAATGCTGCTAAAAAACTTAAAGAAAGAAACCCCGACGTTAATATGAAGGTATACGAGTTTGTAAGCTTTGTTTATGAACTTTTGAATATTTCCGATGTAGTAATTACGAAATGCGGCGCCTCGACGATAATGGAAATATTAATACTCTGCAAAGTCCCGGTTGTTAATGATTTTATCTGGGAACAGGAGAAGGGTAATATTGAATTTGTTCAGGAAAACGGTCTTGGAGTTTATGAGAAAGATATTTCAAAACTGCCGGCTGAAGTAAATAGACTAATTGAGGATGATATATATTACGGGAGCTTCAGAAAGAACATAGAGAACCTCAAAATTAAAAACGGGTTGGCTGATGTTGCTGAATTTTTATTCAAAGATGAAGGATAAGTCAAATGAACCTAACGTGGATTAGTTTATTTTCCATTCGAGGTTTGCTGCAAAAGCAGTCTTCGCATCCTTTTTATTTATTCCCTCGATGATAAAGTTTTCTTCATCGGCCGACTTATAAACATCAATTTCTTCATCATACTTAGATTCAGTAATAAAATTAATCTCTATACATTTCATAGTATATTTTTCATAATGTTCCCTTGAAAAGCTGTCCATAATCAACTCAATATACTTTATATTATTCACATGCTGATTCAGATCTATAGCTGTATACCTCATATGTTCAGTAAAGAGGAATTCCTTTTCAGCCGGCGCTTTTATCTTACCAGGCAACAAATCGATAGCTGATTGATTTTCCTGGTAATTTATGGGGGCGGGGAGACTTGAAGTATCTATTATCCTTTTTGATTTTAAATTTATCGGCAGCCATGCTGTCGTAGCTTTTCCAATTATCTGTCCAGTCTTATTAAATATCCGGAAGTCCCTTAGTGAATAGAGTTTATATTTCCTCTTCGGCCAGGTCTTTATCATTATTTCTTCAGCGAAGCACGGAAATTCTTCTATCTCAACTTTGGCCCACGATAATACCCACGCAAAATTATGTTCTTTTAGTGCTGTATATCCAAGGTTTAATTTGTCAGCATGCGCTGCTGCGGTATCCTGAAGTAAAATAAACAGTGAATCGATCCTTAACCGGTTCATAAAATCAACTTCGTGAGACTGTATTACTTTTTCTGATTCGTAGAATTCATTCAAGGCTGTTTCCTTTCACAAAAAAGTATTCACTAAAATACTAATCTAAATTTTATTTATCTGAATATTGACATTTGGGTATCTATCATCGTATATTTACGATATACGATTATGAGAATTTAATGGCATATTCAAAAAAAGAAGAATTCACAAAGGATGATGCATGGCTTGCAGAAATCGGCAAAGCATTATCGCATCCTGCGAGGATCAGGATATTAAAAATACTGAGCAGTCTGGACGTATGTATGTGCGGGGATATAGTTGAACTTCTGCCGCTATCGCAATCGACTGTCTCTCAGCATTTGAAGGAACTTAAAAGGGTAGGTTTAATAAAGGGAGAAATAGAAGGACTTAAAGTGTGTTACTGCATAAATGAGCAGACATTATCAAAAGCTAAAAAGGAACTGGACAGCCTGTTTCAGGCTGTATGTTCATGTTAAATCAAAAAGGAGAAAAAATGAATTCGTCGGACAAGGAAATTAAAGAGAAAGTAAAAGAAAAATATACAGAGATAGCAGTTATCAACAGCGGAGGCGGATGCTGCGGCACTAATAATAAAATAGTCGGCTATACTATTATGAAAGATGAGTATGATAATATGGAAGGTTATGTGAAGGATGCCGACCTTGGGCTGGGGTGCGGATTGCCGACTGAATCTGCCGGAATAAAAAAAGGGGATACAGTAATTGACCTGGGCAGCGGTGCAGGAAATGATGTATTTGTTGCAAGAGCGATTGTTGGAGAGGAGGGAAAAGTAATCGGACTGGACTTCACCGATGAGATGATAAATAAAGCAATCCGGAATAAAGAAAAACTGGGTTTTAAAAATGTCGAATTTTTAATGGGCGAAATAGAACAAATGCCGATTGAGAATGACACTGCAGATGTAGTTATATCAAACTGCGTATTAAACCTGGTGCCCGATAAAAGAAAAGCATTTGCTGAGATCTTCAGGATATTAAAACCGGGTGCTCATTTCTGCGTTTCCGATATAGTTATAAAAGGCGAAATGCATCCGGAGCTAAAGAAATCTGCTGAGATGTATGCAGGATGCGTATCAGGCGCTCTTCAGCAGGATGAATATCTAAGTATTATAAAAGAATCGGGGTTTGGAAATATTGAGATCAGGAAAACAAAA
>DATFVA010000198.1:0-4604 GCA_035260565.1 Ignavibacteriaceae bacterium
GCAATACACACATGCTGCGATCTGGGCAGCTATGGCTTATGCGGCGTTGGGTGATAACAAACGTGCATGGGAACTGCTGCAGATTATTCTCCCTCTGAATCATTCTTCGGGTCCTGAAGAAATTGCCGTATACAAAGTAGAACCATACGTCGTTGCAGCCGATGTTTATGCAGTAAAACCCCATACAGGCCGCGGAGGCTGGACCTGGTATACCGGGTCGGCAGGATGGCTGTACCGTCTTATTGTAGAATCACTGCTGGGGATAAGACTTGAAGCAGACAAACTTTATATTGAACCCTGTATTCCCGCTGAATGGGAAACCTTTAAAGTAAATTACAGGTACCGGGATACGATTTACCGCATTACTTTTTACCAGACGCATGATATTGATACTGATTTGAGAATAACCGTCGATGGGGATCTGAAGACTGGTAAAATAATTTCCCTTGTTGATGACCGACAGGAACATAATGCAGAAGTGAAATTGAGGTTCTGAGGGGTAAATGATCAGAATTAAAAGAAAACATTGAGATATCTAACATCTGAAATAATGCAAAAAAACTTCAGCTAAAAAACAGTAACCCGGATCCTGAAAAAAGAAGTAACATAGCAAAAATATCAAAGAGGTACTCTGGTTGTAAACTGCTGATTATTTTATCGCAGCAGCATCATTTTTTTAGATGTTCTGAAGTCAACATTTCCGTTGAGAGATTCCGCTTTTATCTGATATATATATATACCTGTTGCAAAGTTGCCTGCATTAAAGCTTATGGTGTGCTCACCGGCAGTTTCACTGCCATTGATAAGTTCTTTTACTTTTTGCCCAATAGAGTTATAAACTGAAATTTCTACACTGCATTCAAAAGGAAGATTATAAGTTATAGTAGTGGAAGGATTAAAGGGATTGGGATAATTCTGTAAAATACTGAATGACTGCACTGGATCGGTTTCATTGATATTTATTAAAGGATTAACCCACACTGCACCGTGAATAGTTCCATCATTGCCGTTTACTGTTTTATCAGCAGTTGTCGTTCCCGTCCCTTCATCAAAATCCCAGCATCCGGCTAATCCCTCTTCATTCCCGCCCAAAGGCTGATTCATAGTAGTTTGGATTTCAGGTGCTGACAGTACAATATTCCAGATGCGGACCTCATCAATAATCCCCATAAACGGGCCTACAAAATCAAACCGGTCCGGATTAAAACCTGCATATAGAATACCTGTGTTATTTTTAGCCCCGCTGCTGACGTCTTTAAGGGTATCAAGTAACCCGTTAACATATATTTTTGCTGTTGAACCATCATAAGTTGCTGCAATATGAGTAAACTCATGGAGAGGGATTAAAGATGATGTACCAAGCGAAACCTGGGCAAATGTGTTAAACAAATAGAAGTATACTCGTCCCGAAGAATAATGCAACAACTTATCCTCGAAACCACTCACCCACTTGTTCAAAATAAATCCCGACTGACTTGAATCAGGTCTGATCCATGCCTCGTAGGTAACCGCTGAGTCAATATCAAAGGCTGCCGCAGTTCCGAAATCTACATAGTTATCTATGCCATCGAAAAAAAGAGCACTGCCATGCTGAGCAAAGAGATAACCGGAGAAAATTAAGATTATGGCTACAGACGTC
This sequence comes from Ignavibacteriaceae bacterium, assembly GCA_035260565.1. Classification (GTDB taxonomy): domain Bacteria; phylum Bacteroidota; class Ignavibacteria; order Ignavibacteriales; family Ignavibacteriaceae; genus DATFVA01. The sequence goes on from DATFVA010000198.1 coordinate 1,640, forward strand.
ATAATGTTTTTCATATCAGACCTCATTAAATTAGGTATTAGTACTGGAGTCATATTAATAATATGAAACTATATTGATTGAGAAAACTGCATAAAGATGTGGGGAAATCATTAAAGAAAGTTGATGGGAGAAGATTTTAGGAGTTATAGCATCAGTCTTTTCTAAATAAATGTTACATCGATTGGAAATGGAACGAATCAGCGTTCCCGCCTACGGCAATACAAGCCGCTTTACATAATTAATAAACTATTCACGGCCGGCAGCTCTATATTTCCCCTTTTAAGGATTTGCTTATTACTTCAGCTTTGGAATTAACGTGAAGTTTGCGGTATATATTTCTGATATGAAATCTTACGGTATCGATTGATATTTCCAATTTATCCGCAATCAGTTTATAACTTAATCCGTCAACAAGAGCATTTACAATTTCATTTTCTTTCTTTGTTAAGTCGGATTTATAGCCTTCGGATTTATCGGGAGTAAAATATTCTATGACCTTTCTAGCTATTTCAGGCGACATTGGAGAGCCCCCGCTGTCAAGTATCTCAATCGATTTTTTTATCTCCTCCAGCGGAGTGTTTTTTAACAGGTATCCCGAAGCACCTGCACAAAGTGAACTGAATATTCTTGAAGGATCATTATAAACCGTCAGCATAATAATGTTAATATCAGGATATTCCTTCCTTAATATTTTAATTCCATTTATTCCGGAAATTCCAGGGAGACCAATATCTACCAGGGCGATATCAACGGGACCATTTTTCACGAGCAAAGGGAGAAATTTTTCAAAACTATCCTCAGCAGCATCACATATAAAATTATCCTGAGAATTCAAATATTTTTGAATCCCATCGCGGATTATATTATCATCTTCTACAATTCCGATTCTAATCATGACTAATACTAAAGATTAATAAATAAAATTCAAACCGCATAAATATGCAGGTAATTCAGCCAAAATTTTATGATTTTTTATTAAGCTTGTCCAAAATAAATAAATTATCTGAAGATTCTTCCTGATACCGGCGGCTTCGATACGTCCCTCTTAAGATTCATCAGCAAGGGGGACGCTCCCAAAGGGACAGATAAGCTACCGCTGCAAGCTATGTAATTTTTCAGGAAGGGCCAGTATATATTTCAGGGTGAAACTCCCATTTCGTTCAGCAGAAAATCTGCACCTCCGACTTTCTGGGTAACCCACAGGACATAACGGATGTCTACACCAATCGAGCGGCTGTATTCAGGACTCCAGGCATAGTCATTTACAGTTGCTTCGAAGGCTCTGTCAAAGTTTACTCCAACCAGCTTGCCATATGCGTCCATTACGGGACTGCCGCTGTTTCCTCCGCTTGTATCTGTATTATATAATATGGCAACAGGCACATCATTATATTTATTATCAGCAAACCTGCCGAAATCCTTCTTCTTATATAAATCTATTATTTTTTCCGGAACTTTATATTCGCCTGTCTCCTTCTCTTTTTCTATCACTCCTTTTAATGTCGTCACCGGCTCATAATATACTGCATCAGATGGAGAGTACCCTTTAATATATCCGTATGTTAATCTCAACGTCCCGTTTGCATCCGGTACAAATGACTTTTTAAGCCAGATCTTTTTTGCATCCATCAGTTCTGAAAGAAGCAGATTAAGTTTCCCTTCCCTCTCTTCATTTCTTATCTCATAATTTCCCCTGATACTTTCCATCTGCATTACAAACGAAAGGTATGGATCATTTATATCAGACAAATCGAGCTTCTCGTTCCGAAGAAGTGAAAGATACCGGTCTTCATTATTTAAAAAAGTGCTGTCGTAAATGTATTGTACAAAACTGTTTATTCTGTTTCCCGGACTCATACTCCTTGCAAATACCATAAGCGGCGGAAGATCAGAAATCTCTGAATGCTTTATTCCATCAGTCAGCATTTTCTTCATTATTTTCTGATCGGATTCAGGATGATAGTCCATATAAACAGCATCGATCTTCATTTTTAGCTTAGCAAAATCTTCTTCTTTATATTTTTCTTTTTTTTCTGATTTCTGCTCCTGCCGGGCTTCTTTATAATCTATGAATATTGTACCAAGATTATAAAGATCTATCTGCCTTTTTAACTGCCCGAGAAATAAAGGAAGGATACCATCCTTAAATATTCCGTTATAAACAGAATCAATACTGCTTAATACGCTGCCGTATTTTTCTTTCAATCCCGGACTGGAATCTATAAAATCCTGCAGTTGTCTTTCTTCATTACTTTTTTTCTCTATAAGGTTCAGGCGCTTTATTCCAATAAGCTTTCCCTTGTAATTCTTTTCAGTATTGGCCAGCCACTTTATCTTCGATGCATATTCCAGGGCAGCTTCAGGATTATTTTCACCTCTCTCATCGAATAACTTTATAAGCCATGAGTAGAGTTCCTGAATGTAGGGAAGCAGGTATCTGTACTGATATTGCAGGAACGGCGAAGGCTGATGTTTGTATGTTTTTGCCGGGTAACCGAGTAGAAAAACAAAGTCCCCTGCATCGGCCCCTTCGGGATTTACCTGTATGAACTTTTTCGGATGGTAGGGTATATTTTTCTCTGAATATCCTGCAGCAGAGCCATCAGGCGCGACGTAAGCCCGCATAAAAGAAAAGTCGCCGTTATGGCGCGGCCAAATCCAGTTGTCGGATTCTCCTCCGAATTCACCTATCTCGCGGGGAGGGATGTAAACAAGCCGTACATCTTTAATCAGTTTATATCGAAAAAGAATATAAGATTCGCCGGCAAACATTTCTGAAACCCGGGCCTCGATTGCTGGATCTTTTTCCTCTTCCCTTTTTTCTATATCTTTTATTTTAGTTTCAATAGCCTTCTCTCGCAAGGCGATATCATGTACTGAATTAGCGGCTTTTAACACTTCCGTACTTACATCCTCGTATGATTGAGTTATTTTGCAGGTTATGCCGCCGGCAGGAATCTCCTTG
>DATFVA010000199.1:0-3174 GCA_035260565.1 Ignavibacteriaceae bacterium
TGCCTTTCTCTTAAGAGAGCATCCTCAAGTCTGTTCAACAGTCCGTTTATTGTTGAGGTTAATGCATGGATTTCATCGTTATGAGGAGGAAGGGAAATCCGTTCTGCAATATTTGCTTTGGAGATCTTATTAGCCGTATTGATGACATTATGTATGGGGGCGATACTCTTCCCCGCAATTAATCTTGTTACCAGGAATAGTATAAGCAGGATAGCAGGAAATGAAATCACCAGGGCTTCACGAAGGTTGCTTAAAACGAGTGCCGACTCTTCGAGCGGAACAGCTATTGATAAATAGACCTTAACACTGCCATCAGAATCAAAATAAGGATATTGAACCTGTCTTATGGGGGAACCGGAAAGCTCAGAGTCAAAGTAAATTTTATAATTTACAGCATTTCTGAATTCAAGTGAATCACTGACAAGATTTCCTGTCTTTCTTATGACTTTACCCTGTTTATCAGAAACCTGAACAAAAGTCGGGTTAACTTCAATCTGCCCGTGTTCTCTCTCATTCCATTCAAAAGGATTAGCAAAAATTATCTGCCCGCCTGCATTGACAATACTGTTTTTAACTTCATTCAACTCGAGGTCAAGGTCAGAATCCAGGTGAGAGTAAACAGTATTATTAACAATTATGTATATAGCGGAGAACAAGCCTGCTATAAGAAGCGCTGTTGCAACAAGGTACCATGTAGCAATCCGGTTTCTGAAATTAAGTTTCACTTTACTTCCCGTGCAATATAGCCGACACCTCTTACGGTTTGTATCAGATCATTAGAACTTTCAAGCTTCAGTTTTTTCCTCAGGAAGTTTATATATACATCTATTACAGACGTATCTGCCTCAAAATGTATATCCCAGACATGTTCTATAATATTAGTGCGTGTACATACCCTTCCTTTATTTCTCAAAAGAAATTCAAACAATGAGAATTCCTTTTGAGTCAATAAAATTTCTTCATCATTCTTAAAGACCTGGTGTGTGTCAGGATTCAAAGTTATATCGGAAAGAGTTAATAACCCCTTTTGAGTATTTTTAGGACGCAGCTGAACCTTTATACGGGCCAGGAGTTCATCAAACTGAAAGGGTTTTCTAATATAGTCGTTTGCGCCGGTTTCAAGTCCGAACACTGCATCCTGTACGGTATCTTTTGCAGTAAGAAAAATGATAGGCAGGTCCGGTTTTTCTTTACGCACCTGTTTAACAATTTCAATTCCGCTAAGGGCGGGCAGCATCCAGTCGACAAGCAGGAGATCATAATCATTCACAAGCGCCATCTTAAGTCCCTCGCGTCCCTCATTGGCGACATCGACGGCATAATATTCCTCTATCAGTCCATCCCTGATAAAATTAGCAATTCCCTTTTCATCTTCAATAATCAGAATTCGCATTTCAGTTACGTTTAATCCTCATCATCCGTATTAATATTTATGTTCTGAGCATCCGGATTTCCGAAGCCAAGATCAAGCTGAACTCCCGCCGCATGTTTAAATACCAGCTCCCCGCCGTAATAACCTGTACGTGCAATGGAAAGGACACCAATTAAAAATAAGGCAAAAGCGACCCACTTTAAACTTCCTGAATATCTTTTAACAGCAATAAAGGCAATTCTTACCAGGGCTGCGGCTGACATAAGCCATATAGACAGCTCTGCAGCTTCCTCATGTGTTTCAAGCGCCTGTTTCAAAGAGCCGGCTTCTGTTACTCCCTCACCTGCCAGATTACCTGAAAAGTAAGCCGCAATTACCCCGATTGTTCCAAGAATTAAAAGATATAATCCGGCTTTTGAGAAAAATTCCTTTTTAGAAAATAATCCAATTGCATCAGCCAGTAATCCCACTATCAATAGTGCAATAGGGAAATGTACTATCATCGGATGAATATGCTGTATGTCAATCATTTTTAGTCTCCTTTTTGTTCCAAACCTAACTTATGACCCTTAAATATCTCTAAGAGAATTCTTAAAATTGGCTTAAAAATAGCAGCAACGACCCAGATTTTTATTAAGAAATATCTATCCGGTTCCCCGTTTATCATCCTATAAAACCGGCAGTAATAAAAAAACCCTGCCTCAGAAACAATAAGTCTAATTTTAGAGTGAGCCTATGGATCATTTTCAAACGCAGGCAGCAATTTTCTTTTATAGACATTACGATTATATTTATGACTGATTTTAGCACTAATATTGACTTAAAAACAAAAGCTTCTATAGTTAATCCTGTTACTAAAAAAGAAGGCGGAGAGCATATTTCAAGAAAAAGCAGAAATAGAGCCTACTGGATCTCCCAGGCAGCAGGATGGGCAGTCTACGCAGCGGTCAACCTTATTGCAATGTATTCATTCGAATCATTCACATGGCAGAAAAGTCTGCTGTTCATCTTTATATGCATTATAGGACTTGTTTCATCCCATTACCTGAGATTTATCATAAAGAAACGCGGGTGGCTGGAATTTCCCCTTAAGAGAATTGTTCCGGGGGTACTTCTCTCAAGTCTGATAATAGGTGTTATTCTTTCAGCTTTATTTTTCGCTATAAACCTGACCGGCAGTTTTTATGATATGTCAGAGTTCAAGCCTGCAACTCCCCTGATCTGGACTTTTAACCTGAGCAGCGTGATCCTTCTATGGCAGCTTATTTATTTTTCGGTTCATTTTTTCCAGAACTATAAAAAAGTAGAAATAGAATCACTGATATGGGAAGCTGCGGTTAAGGATTTTGAACTTAAGACTTTAAAAAGTCAACTCAACCCGCATTTTATGTTTAATGCACTGAACAGTATCCGCGCCTTAATCGAGGAGGATCCGGCCTCTGCTAAAACAGCCGTTACAAAACTTTCTAATATTCTCCGTTATTCATTAAGGATAGAAAAAAGTGAAACGGTCACGCTGGAAGATGAGATGCAGACTGTGGTTGACTACCTTGACCTTGAAAAAATAAGATTTGAAGAGAGACTGAATTACTCCATTAAGATGGAAGCCGGAGCAGCAAGGACCGAGATTCCGCCCATGATGGTGCAGACGCTTGTTGAAAACGGGATCAAGCATGGCATCTCTAAGAAGACCAGCGGAGGAAATATACTGGTTAATTCATTCGTCGAAGACTCCAGGCTGCATATTCAGATTTCTAATACCGGGCATTTCAGTGAAGAAGACCTGAAGCACGCAACCGGTT
>DATFVA010000200.1:0-2903 GCA_035260565.1 Ignavibacteriaceae bacterium
GGGGTGAGTCAGAAGCTGGGAAAAATCGCCGTCATTAGTCAGGATTAAAACTCCTGTAGTGTTATAATCCAGCCGTCCCACAGGATAAATTCTTTCATTTGTTTTGATAAGATCAACAACAGTCCGGCGGCTTTTTTCATCGCTCACAGTAGTTACCACCCCCGTGGGTTTGTTAAGAAGAAAATAAAGATGGCGACGGGCAGTTATTTTCTCACCGTCCAATGCTATTTCATCAGTTTCAGGATTAACCTTGAATGCGAGATCAGTTATTGTAGCAGTGTTTACCGTTACCCTGCCCTGTAGAATCAGTTCCTCTGCTTTTCGTCGCGAGGTAATTCCGCTATCAGCAATAAATTTATTCAGTCTCATCATCATCTTTATTTTCTTCAATCTCTTTCTCGACTGATGCTTCAAGCATATTCATCATAATCCTTCTTTTTTGCTCAATGAAATCTTCATCCTGCATAATTTCTTCAATCTCTCTCGGTTTGGGAAGGTCACTTATTTTATTCAATGCAAAATATTTCAGGAACTCATCAGTAGTTCCATAAAGTAAAGGACGTCCTATACTCTCTGCCCTTCCGGTGATTGTAATTAATTGTTTTTCAAGAAGAGTGTTCAGAATATAATCGGAATTCACCCCCCTGATATTCTCTAACTCAGGGTTGGTAATAGGCTGCTTATACGCAATTATGGCAAGGGTTTCAAGCGCTGCCTGGCTAAGACGCCTTTTACTTTTTTCGGAAGAAAGGAATCCTACGTACTTAGAATATTCCTTCCTGCTTGCAAACAGGTAGCCGTTCGCAATGCTGATTATTCTAAACGCGAGGCTGGATTCTTCATACTTTTTATTCAACTCATCAACACATTTATCGATATCGTTTTGAGATATCTGTATATCATCTCCGTCTATTCCTTTTACTGCCCTTATTATTTCAGTCGTACTTATGGGCTCATCAGATGAAAATATCAGTGCCTCTATTATTGAAAAATAAATTTGTTCCATATTATGCCTTCACTACAATAAAGTCGTTAAATTCAGGAGACTCCTTAATGCCTATCGTACCTGATTTTGTCATCTCCAGCAGAGCAACAAAAGTGACTACTACTCTGATCTTATCCTTCATTCCTTCCACCAGCGAGAGGAAATGAAGTTCGCCAAATTCTTCAAGTTTATCAAATATGTACTGTATCTGCTGATCAATAGTGACATTAACTTTAACTATGTTATGAACAGGTACTTCTTTCAGCCCGTCGATTGCTTTTTTGAATGCCCGGGTAAGATCGTAAATAGTCACATTCTTAAGAAGGATATCAAACTCCGGTGGAGTTTCTTTTTCATCTGCTGTAAAATTACCGCGGAAATTCAGCTTGCGCTGTTCGGATTCAAGTAGTGAGAATTCCTCTGCCATTTCCTTATAACGCTTATATTCCAGCAGTGCTTGCACAAGTTCTGCGCGCGGATCAATTTCCTCACCTTTTTCATCTATTTCGCGGGGTAACAGCATCCTAACTTTTATGTGCATTAAAGTTGATGCCATCAGAATAAAATCCCCTGCAACCTCAAGATCGAGCATCTTTATTAGGTTAACATAATCAAGAAACTCTTTTGTAATCTTCGATATAGGAATATCATAGATATTCAGCTCGTCTCTTTTTATAAAAAAGAGAAGCAGATCGAGCGGTCCTTCGAAATGATCAAGTTTAATCTTATACACTCTTTATCCCAGCTTCATTTTTTCATGGACTTCAGCCATCGTTTCCCTTGCAATTATCTTTGCTCTCTTTTCACCATCTACTAAAATACCTTTCACCTCATCAGGATGCAGCTCATAATATTTTCTTTTCTCTCTTACAGGCTCAAAGAATTCAGATATTTTTGAACTGCAGTTCATTTTGCAGTCGAAACACCCTAATGCTCCCGAACGGCAGCCTGCTTCAACTTCAGGCACTTCTTCAGGATTAAATTTCTTATGATAAGCAAAAACGAGACAAATTTCAGGGTTACCCGGATCGCCCTTCCTGATTTTCTGAGGATCGGTGACAGCTTTTTTCATTTTAGCTTTAATAGTTTCCGGATCGTCAGATAAGAGAATTGTATTTCCCATCGACTTGCTCATTTTGGCACTGCCGTCAATCCCCGGCAGTCTGGCAAATTTTGTTAAAAGCGGCTCCGGTTCCGGAAATACTTCACCATATTGGTTATTAAATTTTCTTGCTATTTCCCTTGATATCTCAACATGAGGAACCTGATCTTCACCTACCGGAACATAATTTCCTTTGTACAACAGAATATCTGCCGCCTGGAGGACCGGATATCCGAGGTGACCATAAATTACGGTCTCTATTTTCAGATCTCTTGCCTGCTCTTTTACTGTAGGGTTTCTCTCGAGCCGGTTCACGGTAATGAGCATGCCGAAAATCAGGTTCAGTTCTGTGTGCTCTTTAATCTGCGACTGTCTGAACATAGGGCTTTTTTCAGGATCCAGCCCCGATGCGAGCCAGTCAATTAACATTTCGGTCGAGTTCTCGTAAATATCTTTAGTATCAAGGTTTGTAGTCAGCACATGATAATCAGCTATAAGGTGAAAATTCTGGTACTCTTCCTGAAGTTTCACCCAGTTTTCAAGTGCTCCCACATAATGACCTATGTGAAGTTTCCCGGTAGGACGCATTCCGCTTAGAATTCTTTTTTTCTGCATTAGTTAAGGATATTATTTTGGAATTATGCCGCTAAAAATAACAATATTGAATGAAATAAACCTATTGTTTTCGGCGTTTATGAGAGATAGAGATAGGGTTTCCAGTTTTCGTCAAGTTTTCCGACAACGTGCTTGATGAACATTATATGACTTGGTTTGAAAGGTCTGCCGGAAAGATTCATATTTGCTTCTTCAGGCGTA
>DATFVA010000201.1:0-5589 GCA_035260565.1 Ignavibacteriaceae bacterium
AAAAAACGTATAACCAGCCTGGCAAGAATCAGTTTTGAAAGCCTCCCCTCAATCTTAAACGGTATATGCCCCGTATCTCTTCCTGATAACCAGACTTTATGGCCATTCCGTGAGGCTTCCAGGGCTACCTCAGCACCCGAATTGCCGGCACCTACAACAAGGACTTCGCCAGCCTGCAGCTGGGATGGATCACGATAATCAAGGGAATGAAGCTGAGTAATATCAGGATTAAGCTTTTTTGCAAATTCAGGGACCTTCGGGACCTGGAAGTTTGACATCGCTACGACCACATTTTCTGCACAGAACTGCTGATCACCGGAAGAAACACAGAAAAAATCTTTTTCTTTAGAAAGTCCTGTAACCTTTACCCCCATCCTGACCGGAAGGTTAAAATGCGCGACATAATTTTCAAGATAATCAGCCATTTCATCTTTCGTAGGGAAATAGTTCGGCTTTGCAGGAAATTTTAACCCTGCCAATCCGTTAAATTTAGCTGGTGTAAAAAGGTGAAGAGAATCCCAGCGTTTGCGCCAGGAATCACCAATACGTTTGTTCGCATCAAGAATCAGGAAAGGAATTCCAGCTTTTTTAAGGTAATAACCAACTGATAATCCTGCCTGACCAGCTCCTATAACGATTACTTTATAATTCCCGCCGGAATTTTTCTTAACCATAACTTCACCTGAATCCTTTCAAATTATGAACATTTTATTATCTGATGGCAATTTAGAATAGAAAGACAGGATAAAAAACAGGGGTACTACGTAATTTCAGATATTATATACGTAGTTTCTATAAAACAGAATAAAGGACACAAGAATCTTTCAGAACAACTTATGTTTAACCGAGTATGATGCGGCAAAGGCGCGGGCTGATTTTCCGGATACACCCATTTTGCTGTATATATTCGTAATATGTTTTTCAACGGTACGGACACTCAGGAAAAGGTGATCAGCTATTTCTTCATTATTCCGGCCGCCGGCAATTAACCTCAGGACTTCAAGTTCCCGACCGGTAAACTCATATTCACCCATAGTCCCGGCACTGTTCTTATATAAATTTTTCAGGATATATCTTGTATTTTTGAGATCTCTTTCCGCCCCCAGTTTTTTAAAAAGTTCTTCCGCAGAGCTCAATTCAGCCTCCGCCTGTGCATTGAGATTCAGTTTAATCAGTACTTCGGAGAGCGTTACCCGGCATCTTGCAGTTTCAAAGGGAGCGGATATTCTATCATAAATATCAACTGCATCCTCAAGGTTTCCTCTTGCAGATTCAAATTTTTTTAATGCAAGGTTTAAGCTGCCTTCAGCATTAAAGAGGGCGGCCTTCATTGGCGCGGTATTGATAGCACAGGTAATTTCCTTTAACTCATCGATCATAGTCCGGGCTTCCTCCAACCGGTCAAGTTTTGCATAAATTCTGACGAGGAGTTCTATAACTGCAGTCCTTTCAGCTTTTTCATTAACAGTGAACCTTCGCAGATATCTTTCTGCCATATTCAGAGCATTTTCATATTCTCCTTTATCATAATACAAATAAGCAGAATACAAATGGATAAGAGGATGGGACTCGACTTTCCGGAGCAATTTCTCAGCTTCTTCCCAGTCACCCTGTCTCCTTTTCAGATCAGCAAGCCGGACAGTACATGCATTAACCTGGACAGGTCTTAATTTACTCAGTTCCACAGATGCAGAAAGCAGTTCTTCTTCAGCCTCTTTCCATTCACCTTTCCAAATTAACACACCGGCATACTTCATCCTGCAGTTGGCAAACATAGCTTTATACTTCCATCGCCTGCAGATTTCTTTAACATTATTACACCACTGACTGGCTCTTTCATAATCCCTTATCCTCTCACAGGCATCAATGAGGTAGCAGCATGTTATTGTGGTAATTTTTATGTCCCTTTCCTCCGAAGTCAGAGCAAGCAGAGTGGCATCATCAAGCAGAGGCATACCCTCAGAAACTTTCCCTTCTACAACGAGGATAAAGCCTTTCAATGCTTCGGCTAACATTTCACCATCAACATTGTTTAAAGATTTGCTGATCCTTAAACTTTCATTGATAAGCCTGTAAGCCTGTTCGCTGTTTTTTTCGACCTGAAAAGACCAGCGTGCCTTTAACAATTTAATCATCGCAAGCTCAGGTGATTCAGGCAGCCCCTCAATAAGGTTTTCAGCTCTCTGGAACCAGCCGCTCGCAACAGCGAACTCTCCTTTGAATTCTATGTAATCAAGTCCTATCCAGCTGGAAGTACGTGCAGCTCCGGGTTTATTATTATCTTTAAGAAAAAGGTTATATGCCTTTGTACGTAAATTGAAAACCCGTACAGCATCATTCAGCCACCAGTAAGTCCAGGCAAGCTCCTCATAAACTTCCGCCGATTCATTTACTGCAAGAGCTTTTTCCAGCAGATTCTTTGCCTTTTCCCACTCCCCTACGGATAAGGCCTGACGTCCTTTTAGCAGAAGATCATCCATAATTATGGTCTTTTTGTTTTTGCAGGATTAATTGAAAAATTTATATAGAAACTTTTTCAGGATTTTGACGATCGGTTAAAGATAAGAATTATTGAATAAAAAAAACTCCCTGGCTCAGTAAATGTGCAATATATCAGAGAGGCTGAAATAAAAACTCCCTGTTAACATTATTAACAGGGAGGTTAAACAATATTATAAAATACCGGGGTTATTTCAGCAGGCTCATTTTCTTTGTCTGAACAAAGATCCCGGTCTGAATTGTATAGAAATAAGTTCCGCTCGGGGGGCTGGCGGCATTAAATTCAGTTTCATAACTTCCCGCAGGTTTTTCTCCGTTCACAAATATAGCCACTTCTTTTCCCAAAAGATCATAAATTTTCAATGTTACATGACTGCTGACAGGCATCTGCCAGTTAATTACGGTCACCGGGTTAAAGGGGTTAGGATAATTTTGAGAAAGACCATAAGTACTGATAACTCCTGTTTCAACGGTTTCACCAAGGTCATAATAGATGAACCATTAGCAAACAGTTTTTTTTTGCGATACGAACAGGTCATTCAGAATGGATCGAATTATACTCTAAACCGATTTCCCGGGATATTATACCGGTGTCGTTAAAATTTAGCCATAGTATCCGATTTAGTTTTTGGTTCCTGCCCGTCTCATTATTAAAAGAACTGTTTCCAAAAGAAACCAGGAATTTAATTCTGTTCAGTTGGAATGGTGGAATTGCTTAATTAAATTATACTCTACTCTTAAACATTCATCTGTGAATAATGATCTCAGTTAATAACATTACAAAAAGGTTCCCATCGGCAACAGCCCTTGATAATGTTAACTTAGAGATTAACAAAAAAGAGTTCTTCGGTCTGCTTGGACCCAACGGTGCCGGGAAATCTACCTTAATGAACCTCCTCATCGGTTATCTTGATTCGGACAGCGGTGAAATACTAATAGACGGTGAAAAAATGACAACAGGATCACCGGGACTGAAGAAGAAGATCGGGTTAGTGCCTCAGTCACTGGCCCTGTATGAAGATATATCAGCAAAAGAAAACCTTGAAATATTCGGCTCCTTTTATGATATCAGCAAAAAGGATTTAAGATATGTAATCGCCGAAAAATTAAAAATGGTGGGGCTATTTGAAAGAAAAGGAGATAATGTAAAAACGTTCTCAGGAGGAATGAAGAGAAGGCTCAACCTGGCTGCTTCACTGCTGCACGATCCCAGTATAATTCTTTGTGATGAGCCCACTGTAGGCATTGACCCCCAGTCAAGAAATGCAATCTTTGATTATCTTCAGGCTCTGAATGAGGAGGGCAAGACTATTATTTATACAACGCATTACATGGAGGAAGCGGAAAGACTATGCAGCAGAATAGCAATTATTGATTCGGGGCGCATTATATCCAATGGAAGCATTGATGAACTACTAAGGGGACTTGAATACAAACAATCAATCTCAATAACTAAAAGTCCTGTAACAGAGAAATATATTGATTCATTTAAACCCTTCGGCACCATTATAGAAAATCCTGATAAGTACGAACTTCAGCCTGATGACGGGCTTATATTATCAGATTTTTATAAGAGAGTTGAAGAGACAGGAATTAACTATACATTCATAAATATCCGGAAGCCTTCCCTTGAAGCTTTGTTCCTTTCACTTACCGGAAGGAGTTTGAGAGATTGAAGAAGATATTAAGTCTAATCCGGAAAGATTATATCCTTTTCTGGCATGATAAAGTTGCTGTGGGATTAACTTTTATTGTACCCGCCGCACTGATCTTATTATTCGGCTCAATCTTCGGAGGTTCGGGAAATGATGCAAGCGGAATAAGACTGGCATTCTTAAATCAAAGCGATACGAAAATAGCAAAAAAAATAGAGTCGACTCTGGATACGACTAAAACATTTCAAATCATAAAAACATTTACGGATGATGAGGGGAAGGAAGTTCCATTCGATACAACTTCAATTAAAGATTATATAATTAAAGGCAGTGCTTCATCTGCACTTATTATTCCAAAAGATGCTTATTCAGATACTTCATTCGGTTTGAAACTAAAATTCTACTACAATCCAAAGAATGAACTTGAAATGCAGATTGTACAGGGATTACTACAGCAGACTGTTATGACGCAGATACCTGAAATTTTCAACCAGAGTATGATGCGCCGTTCGGAAGAATACCTTGGAGAATCAAAAGGATTAAGTTTTAACAGGAAGCTTGCTTCGGTTATTAGTGAATATTTTGGGGTCGATACTTCAAAAATCCTGCAGCAGGGATTTTACAGTACATATAATGATTCAACAGAGGATGATTCTTCATCCGACAAGGGTGCCTCAAATTTCTTTAATAATATTGTCAAACTCGACAAAGAACAACTAGTGGGAAAAGAAGTTAACAATCCCGGGGCTACCAGGAGTGTAGGCGGCTGGGCGATGATGTTCCTGCTTTTCAGTATAACAGCCTCTGCCACTTCGCTTTTCGATGAAAGGAATTCGGGGGTTACGCTCAGGATCTTATCTTCCCCCGTCTCAAGGGTCGATATACTCTGGAGCAAATATCTTTATAATATTTCGCTCGGTATAATTCAATTAACAGTTCTTTTCTTTGCCGGGTATTTATTTTTTGATATCGATATTTTCTCAAATTTCGGCAATCTCTTCCTTGTCATCTTCTGTTCTTCTGCGGCCGCCACAGCGTTCGGTATGGTTCTGGCGGCTTTCAGCAAGACAACCGCACAGGCTAATGGTCTCGGCACTTTTTTGATCCTGACGATGAGTGCTATCGGGGGAGCGTGGTTTCCTACTTTCTTTTTGCCTCCTTTCATTCAAATTCTCAGTAAATTCACAATAGTTTACTGGTCAATCGAGGGGTTTCTGCAGGTTCTCTGGAACGGCGCCGGCTTACTGGAATTGCTGCCGACACTTGGCGTTCTGTTAGGAATAGGATTCCTGGTTAATACAGTGAGCTTCTGGCGGTTTAAAAAAGGCGACATTTTCTAGACCGCAAGCCGCATAAACCTCAATCAAATGAAATCATTTTTCTAATTCTTCATCCTGAAGTCCTGCGGCAATATAAGTATTGATTTTGTACCGGA
>DATFVA010000202.1:0-8901 GCA_035260565.1 Ignavibacteriaceae bacterium
AGGAAAGTACTCAAATGCGAAGTAAAATATTTTTAATAACTCTGCTGCTGGCATTAAGTTCAAGCACATTTGCCCAGTACGGAGATCCCAGTCTGCTGGCTGTCGGAACCCATACCGGTAACCGTATAGGTATTTCTTTTCATAATGACGGACAAATTGCCGGAATACTACCCGGTGTGGATATCAGAGGTGAATGGCCGCTCGGATCAGGTGAAAATTATATCGGCGACCTTATCCCTTTAATTGGTGTTGAATTTATTAATTTTTTGGGTGATACACTTCATTCGGTTATTATTTCCCGCGGTCCCCGAAACAAACAGTCGGAAGAAAGAAGTCCGGCTGACGGACATTTCTGGGGATGGAACCCGATTCCCGGTTTTCGCAACCCGAATTATGAATCTGTGGCGATGAGTCATTTACCCGATTCGTGGCCCATTGAAGGATGGAATGATCCGGTTGCACATAATTGGTTTGATTCATTGGGTCATACACAGTGGTTTGGTTATTTCGGCCGTGATATTAAGAATGCCG
The DNA here is from genome assembly GCA_035260565.1 of Ignavibacteriaceae bacterium. Classification (GTDB taxonomy): domain Bacteria; phylum Bacteroidota; class Ignavibacteria; order Ignavibacteriales; family Ignavibacteriaceae; genus DATFVA01. The sequence goes on from DATFVA010000202.1 coordinate 532, forward strand.
ATCAGGAATCATTATTTGATGCTGATGATCAGATGGATGATGAATTCAACTACAATGATTATATACACCCTGTTAACCCGATATTTCTGCCCGACAGCACAAACCCGGTTCGTCACGGGATGGGGCTGAGAATGAGAATCAGAGGTTTTCAGTGGTCTAACTTTCTTGCAGAGGATGTTATTTTCTGGCTCTATGATATTTTAAATGAGGGAACGACTATATACAGGAAAGCTGATTTCGGAACTGTTGTTGGTACACTTGCAGGGGGCGACGGCGACAGCCAGGATGACCTTGGATATTTTGATGTAAATAACTGGATCACTTATTCATGGGATAGTGACGGGATTGGAAATAAAGGACAGAAGGTTGGATATGTGGGTTATGCATTCCTTGAGTCCCCGGGTAACCCTTTCGACGGTATTGATAACGATAACGATGATACAGATAGTGTTAAGAATTATACACCAACTGCTCCAAGATTTGTAGCTTCAGATTTTGATTCGGTCACTTATAATGTGGGAGACGTTGTCGTTCTTATCAATCCCTCAACATATGTCAGGACCCTGCACACAATAAATTCATTGCCTGATACTGTTTTTTCGCTGGGAGTAAGATTTATTCTTGAATCAGGAAAATATCTCAGGGAAGGAAATATTGACAGGATACTTCCTCCACCGATTAATACGGCCATTCCGGATACATCGGCTTTTGACGGTATCGATAATGATCTTGATGGTTTGATAGATGAGAACGAAGCGATACATTATCTGACAAGGATAAACGATGGATTGCTGGGTTTAAGATATATCAATTATAGAACCGGTGCAGGAGTGAATGATCTTTTGATAGATGAAAGAAGAGACAATAATATAGATGAAGATGGTGATTGGGATCCAGAACACGATGATGTCGGAATTGATGGATTAGGACCAAATGATAATAATTATCCCGGACCTGACCAGGGTGAAGGAAACGGGATTCCCGATCAGGGCGAACCTGATTTCGGCAGAACTGATACAGATGAATCAGATCAGATCGGTTTGACAGGTTTTAATTTCTTCAACCAAACAGCATCTCCTGATATGACTAACGATGCTCTTCTCTGGGACAGAATGACCCCTGGAAGATTTGATGTTATTTCCCCTACTCCCCAGGATGGTGATTTTATTTATTCTTCGGGTTTTTTCCCTTTAATTCCGAGCAATGGTAATCCGGATATCAAAGAAAGGTTCTCTGTTGCTTTATTGTTCGGCGAAAATTACCAGGATATAGTCAGCAATAAATTTGTTGTCCAGCAAATCTACGACGCTGGCTATAAGTTCCCTCAGCCGCCGCAGAAACCTACTATTACCCTTACACAGCAGGATGGTAAGGTTGTTATATACTGGAATGGTGAGAAAACAGAAAATGATGTTGATTTTATCAGCAAAGAAAAAGATTTTGAGGGGTATAAAATATACAGGTCCACAGATGCGAACTTTACAGATTCAAGGGTAATCACTAACGGACGCGGTATTCTCTCCTTCGATGAGCCGATTGCACAGTACGATCTTGTTGATTCTCTCAGCGGATACTTCTATCCTTCTCCAAAACTTCTGCAGGAAGTCGGCGGAGTTACCTATTACCTTGGAGATAATACGGGCATTATAAATAGATTTGTTGATTCAAGCGTCGTACTGGGTCAGACTTATTATTATGCTGTTTGCGCGTATGACAGAGGCGATGAAGCTAAGGATGTATTTCCAACAGAAAATTCAAAGTTTATAAGAAGGACATCCACCGGTGAAATTATTCTCGATAAAAACACGGGGTATATTACACCGGGGAGGAGGCCTGTGGGTTACGACCCCGCCTCAATCCAGGCATATACAAAGTCTGATGGATTCAGAGGAACGGGTAATATAAATATTGAAATAATCGATGATCAGCAAATAAAGGGAGGCAACTCCTATAAAATAGCTTTCGCCGATAGCGGAACCTCGGATCTCACTGCTTACTGGTCATTGATTAACACTACAACAAATGACAGCATAGTTAACAAATCCTCAATTTTCGGTGAAAACACTCCTGTGCAAGAGGGTTTCAGAGTACAGATTTTTAATGATGCAGAGGTTAAAGTAGATACTTCAAAATCCAAATTTGTAGGGGCTACCTCAGACTATAGCTCAGTTTCAATAAGAGTATTCAGTATTCAGAACAAACCACAGTATGATGGAGTAAAATTACCGAATGATTATCAAATTGAATTCTACCCTGATATTGTCGACACTTCACTTACTGATACTCTGGGAACTACTATTAAGCAGGGTGTACCTGTAAACTTTAAAATTAAGAATCTCACAAAAGACAAATACATAAATTTTGCGTATTATATTTCAGGAAACATTTCCACCGTTTATTCAATAATTTTTAAGGAGTCGGTGGGAGGCGGGGGTGTAAACCATACCTGGCGCGTTGATGTAGCTTATGATGGATTAGGAACTCCGTTAGAAACCAGTGGACTTCTAAACATTTATACCTTAAAACCCTTCGGAGGTTCAGACCAGATTACTTTCACAATGAAGGGTGCGGCTATTAACGATGCTTCAGCTAAAGATCAAATGAATAAAATTAAAGTTGTCCCAAATCCTTATGTGGTTACTCACGAAGCTGAATCAAGACTGCTGAGTTCCCAGGTAAGCGGTAGGGGAGAAAGGGAAATAAGGTTTACTTATATCCCGCCGGGTGCTACGATCTCCATCTATACAGTACGCGGAGAAAAAATAAAAACACTTACACACGATGACTTATTTGTAGGAGATGTCTACTGGAACCTGCGTACCGAAGAAAACCTGGATGTTTCATTCGGTGTTTATGTATTTGTGGTAGAAGCCCCCGGTATTGGTACTAAAATGGGCAAGTTTGCCCTTATAAAATAACGGAGAGAATATGAAAAAGTTTATAATAATTTTATTTATTGCAGCCGGAGTTATTATGGGGCAGACTAAAACAGGTTCAACTGCAGCCCCGTTCCTAAATATCGGTATTGGTCCCAGGGCGGTCTCCATGGGCGGTGCCTTCGTAGCAACTGCAAATGATATAACTTCTCTTTACTGGAACCCTGCAGGTGCATCAAGGGTCGGCAATAATAGTGCTATGTTCTCATATGCGGAGTGGTTCGCCGGCATCAGCTATAACTGGGCAGGCGCTATGTTATCTTTGGATGGAGCCGGAACTGTAGGATTAAGTGTCACTTACCTTGATTACGGCACGCTTGAAGTTACTACGCTAAGGGAACCTGACGGTACGGGTGAAACTTTTAATCCTTCTGATATGGCCATTGCATTATCTTATGCCTACAATCTTACTGAACAATTTTCTATAGGCGGCAGTGTTAAATATGTAAACGAGAAGATCTGGAATAGCAGCGCTAATGCCATTGCCGCCGACCTTGGAGTATTATTTCTCTCGGATATATACGGACTCAGGGTTGGCGCCTCAATTGCAAATTTCGGTACCGATATGAAAATGGATGGAAAAGATCTATATGTTCAGCATGATATAAACGGACAAATTTTCGGGAATAATGACCAGATACTCGCTAAACTCGAAACCGACGCTTTTCCTCTGCCTCTTGTTTTCCGGGTTGGAATTGCTATAGACCCGGTTAGTACCGAAGATCATAAATTCACTATCGGCGTCGATGCAACACACCCAAACGATAATGCGGAATCTATAAATATCGGCGGTGAATACACTTTTATGAACCTGATTTCTCTAAGAGGAGGGTACAAGAATTTGTTGCTTGATAATTCCGAAGAAGGCCTTACCCTGGGTTTTGGGTTAAAATACAGTTTTGTGCAGTCCCTGGGAGTGTTTGTTGATTATGCTTACCAGGATTTCGGAAAGCTTAAGTATACTCAGCAGTTCTCTCTCGGTGTGAACTTTTAACATGTTTATTATAAAAAAATTAACTATAATTGGTTCGTTCATTAAAAAAGGAGATCGTAAATGAGAAAATTATTCTACTTTGTATTTGCATTATTTGTTGCAAATATGGCTTATGCTCAGACTGTGGAATTCCAGGTCGATATGAGCGTAAAGGCGAAAAAGGGGCAGTTCGTTATCGGAACGGATACAGCTAAGTTAGCCGGTAATTTTAATGGTTGGACCGGCAATGCAAATATCATGGAAGATGGTAATGGTGACTCTGTATATACTGCTACTATCGATACTTTCGCTGTCGGCGATATGCTTTCATTCAAGTTCATCATGAACAGTACTTATGAATCAATTGCAAACAGAGAATATACTGTTCCTTCAGGTTCCAGTGTTTATTTTGCTTACTTTGATAATGACAGTATTTACAGCGTACCAAAACCCATTGATATTACTTTCCAGTGTAATATGGAATTCGAAGCAGTTTCAGGACGTTTCAACCCGTCTACTGATACTTTAACGGTGAGAGGTGATTTTAATGGCTGGGCTTCCAGCGATATACTGGAACCGGGACTGGATCCCAATATTTATGAATTAACTTTTACTGATACTCTGGGAGTTGGCGAATCAATTCATTATAAATATGCATATATAGGTACTGTGGGAACAACCTGGGAAAATGATCCCAATAAAACATATACAATCACCCAGGCGGATTATGATAATGGTTCGGCTACAGCATTCAGAACTTTTAATGATCTGACGCTGGCAACTATTACAAATGCCGAGTGCACAATAAAATTTGTTACTTATATGGATGGGGCTATAAATTCTATCACAGGACAACCTTTCGGAACAATTGATAACGTCGTTCTATGCGGTGCTAACCCTCCATTAAGATGGCCCGATGCCGGATGGCCTACTTCTGATAGTGGTCTTGTTATCTGGATGTATGATGATGGAACTAACGGCGATATTACTGCCGGTGATAATTACTGGTCAGCCGATGTAACATTCCCTCCATTCTCTCCTCTTGGTATAGAATATAAACATGGTGCAAATTGGGGAGATATCGTTAATACAACCGGAAATGATAACGAGAACTCAGTAGGAACAAATCACCATATAATGCTTGATCCTCATACGCTCAGTGCAACTGTTATAGATTCATTCGGTGTTATGGGAACCCACGAGCTGCAGGATGAAGTCCTTGGAATAAAAGAAATATCTTCTACTGTTCCGGATAACTACAGCCTGTCACAGAACTATCCAAACCCCTTCAACCCGACAACAATGATCCGTTTCAGCGTTAAAGAAACAGGTATTGTTTCATTGAAGGTTTATAATGTTCTTGGTCAGCTCGTAACCACCCTGGTTAACGAACAGAAACCTGCCGGAACTTTCGAATATAGTTTCGATGCTTCTAACTTATCCAGCGGCATCTATTTCTATACTATTAAAGCCGGTGATTTCAGCGCAACCAGAAAAATGATCCTCCTCCGTTAACACTGCGGCGGACAAGTCCTGATAAAGTAATTCGGGATTGAGAATTAAAAAAGCCGGACTGAATAAGCCCGGCTTTTTTATTTTAACTCTTTCTTTAACTAATCTCTACTATTATATTATACCTCTATTCTTCTTCCTTATTACCAATTATTAATTACTCCTTCCTTGTTCCTTTTATCTTTTGTCTTGAATCCCTGCCAACTGCTGCTTCAGCCTTACCGCACCTGGAAATGCAGGGTCTACCTCAAGGCATCTATTTAATGTATTCAGAGCAGTATCGATTTTATTCTGCAGAGCATATGCCCCCGCCAGGTTAAATAAAACCTGGGGATCATCCCCCTTAAAAGTCAGACTTTCATTCAAGTATTTTTCAGCGTTCTTAAGATTCTTCCTGGACAGATCTATTATTCCTATCCATTTTGTGCAGAATGCATTAGGTTTGAATTCATATTCCTTCTCAAGTATCTGGTAAGCCAGATCAAATTTTTTTCTTTCAATCAAAAGTTCGGAAGATGATGTGTAATAGTTCTCAATAAATGGAAATTGATCGATCAAATCGAGCATTTCCTCTGTATATAAAACCAGGTTCCCTTCCCTTAAATATTCAGCTGCCATTGTTCTGTGCGCCTTTTCCCAGGGTATACGCGATTCAATCACTTTCATTGCGAGTGTATCCATCCCTGTCTTCATCTCAAGCTGCTGAAGAACATAACTTTTAGGTTTGGGTTCAGAAAAAGGCCAGTCATTCTTGAGGAGTACTATCCTGTATCTTCCGATTGTCGAATCTAGTGGGGTAAAGTGAAATTCGTAATCTACTTTTTTATCCAGTTTTATCACAAGCACCGGACGGCTTTCAGGGATTATCCTTTCTTTTTCCATGGTCTCGAAAAAGGATTTCGCCATTAACTTATATCCTGCAAGGGTAGGATGCAGGTGATCTGTCATTAGATTATTGCCGGTAATGCTGTCAGGACTATTTACTTCAAAGACAGAATCTATATTAACAATTGCATAATTGTATTTCTTTCCGCATGAATAAATTATCCGGTTAAATTCTTCCGGTGCTCTGAATCTTAATGCGTCCAGGTCTTTTGCATATCTGAAGAGGGAATCAGATTGTTTTAACCTTCCTGATCCCAGGTTTTCTGTTGCTTGCTTAAAAATTGTTTCTGCTGCGGGATAGCGGCTGCTTTTAACAGACACAAAAGGCGGCAGATCCTTCAGGTTGCAGGTAAGGGTACTCAGAATTACCGGTACACCTGATTTCTTTGTCATATTAAGAATATCTTCAAGGTTCCCCCAAAATTGATCAACTCCTTCCCGGTAGATATCCGAATTAAATTCTATCAAGTGATTCTTTGCCATTCGCGACATTAATGTTCCTGATGTCTTTTCACCTGATGCAAATAAACCGGAAGCCCATTTAAGGAAATTCCGTACAAGCTGTGTTGTTTTGAAATTATTTAACTTTAGTACCAGGTTTACAATTGACCGGTTGGTACCAAGTGATTCCATAGAACCAACTCCAAGCGCACCGTAGTATTCATTGTGTCCCGCATAAATCAGTATCAAATCAGGTTTCTGTTCCAGCACTCCCGGGATCAGATCACGTATGGTATAGCTGTTTATAGCCGTAATGGCAAGGTTGACTACTTCAATTTTGTTCTTTGGATAAACTGCTTCAAGATATTTTTTAAGGTACCGGCCGAAGTCCCCGTTAGGAGTAAATGGGTAGCCTGCCGCGCTGCTTCCTCCCAGTATAAATATACGGAAAGCATTTTCTTTTTTATCGACATCAAAAACATTTCCGTTAGAATAAGGTACGTTCTGTGTAGTGAAGAAGTAGCGGTGAGTAAAATCCGGATTTAATACATATTCAGAATCAGTGACCTTTACCCATTGCGTAAGATCGTACCCGTAATTAAAAATCCTGAGGCCTAGTTCGAGAAAAACCAGGAAAATCACTGGAATCAGAATAAGTACAAAGTAGAACCATATGGGGGTTTTGGCAGATTTTTTCGGGGATTGAGTTTTAATCCCCGGGTTCTTTTTAACGGTTTTCAAATAAATCCTTTTTGAAGCGGATATGTTTATCCTAATCTTTTTGCTTTGAATTTTCCCGGTTACGGAAGTATTTTTATTTTTTTATTTTGAAAGAGAACTGATGGTCAGGGCTGCATTGTTACTGCTTATAATTCCTTTCTTTGCCGGGTTTCCTCAGCAGACCGATTCAATCATTGCAAAGATAGGAAATATTGAAATATCACAACAGGAATTTCAGGAGAGGTATGAGTTAACCCCCTTATTAGGAAAAGAAATCAAATCCGATGCTTCCGCTTTAAAAAAGGAAGTTCTTAACTCCCTCATTGCTGAGAAATTATTTTCGCTCAAAGCACAGGAAATGAATATTGATACTGCAGAAATAGTGAAACGTACACTTTCCGGTTATAAAAAAATGTTTGTGAGAGATGCTCTGTATAAAAAAGAGATAAGGCACAAGGCAGCTAAAACTGCCGACAGTCTTCTCACCTTGTACATCGGGGAAGCCTCCGAGGTATGGTTTATATATATACCGGCAGATGATGAACAAAAGATAAATAACTTGTATGCTCTCCTTAAAAAGGGTGTTCCCTTTGATTCTGTCTATATGGAGTTTAGTTCATCCGGAGATACCTTGAAAACCAGGATCGGTGATCACGATCCGGAAATCGAAGATGAAATTTTTAACCTCCCGGAACAGGCATTCACGAAACCAATCTTTATGGACGGAAGCTGGTATATTGTAAAAATAGTGAAAAAGATAAACCCTGTTCTCACTAAAATAAACGGCTGGGAGGAGGAGTATAAGCGCCTTAAAAAGACAGCTCAGGAAAGAGCCGAGCAGATTTATTATAAAGCATATATGGTTAATTTCTTTAAAGACAAAAAGATCAGGGCAAGGGGCGA
>DATFVA010000203.1:0-2683 GCA_035260565.1 Ignavibacteriaceae bacterium
CCTACACCTTCAAGCGGGAGTCCTACCGCAGAAAGAATTACGGAGATCATTACCAGTCCTGCCATTGGTATGCCGGCAGCACCAATTGAAGCAAGCAGAGCCGTAAATACAACAATAACCTGCTGCATAAAGGACAGATCCACGCCGTATGCCTGGGCGATGAACATAGCTGCAACGCATTCATACAGTGCTGTCCCGTCCATATTCACCGTTGCACCGAGAGGAAGGACGAAGCTTGTAATTTTATTGGAGACTCCGTCGTTATGTTCAACAGCTTCAAGAGTAAGAGGAAGAGTTGCAGAAGAAGACGATGTTGAAAAAGCAGTAAGGAGGGGTGTAGTCATCGCTTTGAAATGAGCCCAGGGATTTGCTTTACCGAACAGTCTAAGGATCAGCGGGAGAGTTATTACGGCGTGAATTGCAAGTCCCAGTAAAACCGCGAGCATATATATTCCCAGTCTCTGCACCATATCAAACAAGGCAGCACTGTCGCTCGCCTGTTCGGCGACAACACCTGCTACTATCCCGAAAATACCAAGCGGGGTAAACTTTATAATGAATGAAGTAATCTTCATCATCACTTCAAAGCCGCCGTTAAAAAGATTTACAAGGGGATTTTTATATTCATCGGAAACTTTGGTGATAAAGAATCCGACGAGTATAGCGAAGAAAATTATAGCCAGCATATCTGCTGAAACTAATGCCTGGAAGAAATTTGTAGGCACCATCCTCAGGAGAATATTTCCGATTCCCCCGGAAGCAGCACTGAGACCTTCCACTTCTTTCCTTAATCCAAGATCGGCGCCAACCCCCGGCTGAAATAGATTTACAAGTATCAGTCCTATCAGGATTGCAAGCAAGCTCGTTGTGACGTAGTAAAGGATAGTCTTGAATCCAAGTTTGCCAAGGTTCTGGGCATCGCCGATATTTGTAACACCGGAGACGATGGATGTAAGTATCAGCGGAACGATTATCATCTTTAATGCACGCAGGAACAGATCCCCCATCCAGGTTACATATTGAACATCATCAGTAAAAAAGACTGCGAATAGAACAGCGAGAGCGAGGGCAATAAGTATCTGCCAGTGAATTTTTAATTTAAACATTTGGCCGGAATTATTATTGTCGGGAAATAGTATAAAAAATCAGAGCAGGTTTGCAAGGATTTCATCGCATAATGCATATCCTTTTTTTGTAAGACGAATAAGATGATCATCAATTTCTAAAAGATTCTGATTCTTTAACTGAATAAAATAATCATTTTTCTCTTTTATCCAATCACTGCCGAACTTTTCCATCAGATCTTCCATATCTAATCCGGCGCTGCGTAAGGCAAGCATTACATATTCATCAAGCTGCTGCTTCCCGTTTATAGTTTCAGAACCGGCAACGGCAATTCCATTAATATTAATTTCGTGGATATATTTTTTAAGACTGGAATAATTCCACCAGCGCTTTCCGTCAGCAAAAGAATGAGCGGAAGTACCGAAGCTGAGGTAATCCCGGTATCTCCAGTAGGCATTGTTATGCCTGCATTCGTACCCGGGAAAACAAAAGTTTGAAACCTCGTACTGATTGAAGTTTCTATCCACGAGACAATCAATTGTATACTCGTACAAATCCGCATCATAATCTTCATCCTGGAGGATTACTTTTTTATCAAGCACCATTTTATTCAGGATTGTTCCTCTTTCGAGAATCAGGCTGTATGTTGACAAATGAGTTACCGGGAGTGAGACCGCCTTATCAAGATTTTCAGCCCATTTCTGTTTTGTTTGTCCCGGCAGGTTGAAGATCAGGTCGAGGCTGATATTCTGAAACCCTGATGCGGCAGCATTCATGATCGTTTCAACAGCCGTTTCGCTGTTATGTATCCTGGTTAAAAATTTAAGTTCATCGTTATGAAATGACTGAACCCCGACGCTCAGTCTGTTTATTCCAACCCGGTGAAAGTCTTTCAGTTTTTGAGCGTCAACTGTACCGGGATTAGTTTCCAGCGTAATCTCAGCGTCACCCCTTATTGAAAATCGATGGTTGAGATATTCAATTATTTCAGATATATACTGAGGAGACATAAGCGAGGGTGTTCCCCCGCCGAAATATATTGAGGAAAAAACTCTATCTGCAGAATACTTCTCAGAATAATGGTCAATTTCTTTTTTAAGGGTTTTCAGGAAAGGATCAATATTATCAGACGTAATTATTGAGTAAAAATCGCAGTAGATGCATTTATGATCGCAGAAAGGGATATGTATATAAAGCGCTGAGTCTTTCATTAAATATTAATTCTTAATCGTTTATCTGAAAAATACGAATAGTAAGTTAAGGTTTGTAGATAAAAATTGATACTGAAACCGGTGCAGGTTACCGGTACCGAAAGCCTGGGGGTGATAAAAAAAAGGCTGCCGTAGGGCAGCCTTAGTTCTAACTGAGAATTTTTATAAGCCGAATCTGTATGCTGCTCTTATACCAATATAATTAAGATCGCTTACTATATTAAAAGTACCTGTTAAATCGATAGCACCATTAGTACCGACAGGCACTTCATAACCAGCACCGATAGCAAAAGCAAATTCCGTTGAGCTTCCCGATACATCAAATCCAAATGGACCTGTATATGATGCATTTGCATTAAAGATCTGGAATCCAATCTGACCAATTGCATAGAAAGGATTAGCCGGGG
>DATFVA010000204.1:0-5515 GCA_035260565.1 Ignavibacteriaceae bacterium
TAATCAATTTAAGATCATAATCTTTTTTTTCAAGGTATAGGGTTTGAACAGTGAGTGATGTCATTATCCGTGTAAGCCCCTTTATTGCAGGCGATTGCAGAGGAAGGACGGACAGATTGTACTGCCGGCAAGTGATTTGAAAAACAACCTGAGATGCTTCAGGCTGCTTCCAATATTATAAACAAAGGCTATTCCCCTTTCCCATGCATTAATTTATTCACTTTTTCAGTAAATGATCTTATTATGTTTTGATCATTCTCCCCGGGAAATAGTTTTATCGTCTTTCCTTCTTTCAGCTTAATACTTAAAGAATCATTTATATATGAAAATTCTTTAAGGTCTTTCAATTCAATGGATCTTTTCATGAAGAAATATCCTGGAAATATTATTTTATCATCATCCGCTGTGATAACCCGTCTCCCTTTCAAAACCGGGGTGAAAACCGCAACAAGAAAATAAAGTATACCGGCTGCCAGTAAAACTACAGGTAATAATATTTTCCCTCTGGTAAATTTGTCGATTGAATCAAATAGCAGAAGGAGAGCGACAATCGACTGTAATATTCTTCCGGTTATTTCTTTTTTAGTATCGGGTATTTTTGAATATAAAAACCCTGCTGCCAGATTAATTACTCCGCCTGCAATGTAACCGGAATAGTAAATCACAGCAAATAATCCTGAACTCATTCCTCCGGACTGGCTCCTGTCATAAGCGGAAAGGAGCAGCATTGCGCCGCCCAGCAGAAAACTTAATTTCTCAAATCTTTTTAGTCTCGCGGGACTTCTTTTAACAAGCTGCAGGGTAACGACGTTCAAATCTGTCTGTTCCTTAATTATCAGGTTTATAAAATATAGAGTTACGAAATAAAAGGATGAAAGCTATAATAGGGTGAATTATTAATACCCAATGATAAATTTCCAAAAGAAAAAAATGGCATTTGAAATTCTCACTAAGTATTTTAATTAACCATTGGAGATCCGTTTGAAATTAGAAAATAATGCCTGTTTATGCAAGGAAAATTAATCCCGGGAGTTTTTACAACTATATAAAATCTTCCTTATCTTGCTGCTGTAAATTACAATTCCTGCTAAGAGCAATTAACCTGGAGGCTGCGAGTGAAAAAATTTGAGACTGAAGTTCACCTCAGCAGGGAAATGCGCCTGATGGATGCTACTCTTATCGGGGTGGGAGCAATGATCGGGGCAGGAATTTTTGTTCTGACAGGAATAGCAGCAGGTGTTGCAGGACCGGGACTTATAATTACTTTCGGGTTAAACGGGATTGTAGCACTTTTAACTGCCTTCTCATATGCTGAACTTGGATCATGTTTTCATGATGCGGGCGGCGGCTACTTATGGGTCAAGGAAGGGCTCCCGAAATGGAACGGCTTTATATCCGGCTGGATGAGCTGGTTTGCACACGCGGTTGCCTGCAGTCTTTATGCACTTGGTTTCGGAGCTTACTTTGAGTTAGTGCTCCACGAATTTAATATCGTGATGCCTTACTGGGGATTTTTATCGCCGCAAAAAATCCTTGCTGCTGTGGCAGCTCTTCTTTTTGCTTATGTTAATTTCCGCGGAGCCTCCGAAACAGGGAAGATAGGAAATATCGTAACGATGGCCAAAATTGTAATCCTTATGATATTTATCGGGTTTGGATTAAATCTGATCCTGCATCGTCCCGACTGGAAAGAGGCTTTTACACCTTTCCTGCCCAACGGCTGGAGCGGAGTATTCAAAGCAATGGGACTTACATTTATTGCCTTCCAGGGTTTCGAAGTTATTTCCCAGTGCTCGGAAGAAATTAAAAATCCCAGGAAGAATATCCCCCGCGCAGTTTTCCTTTCACTTATAATAGTAGTACCGATTTATCTTCTGATAGCGTTTACAGCACTCGGAGCGGTAAAACCGGAAGGTATGACCCCCTGGGCTTACCTGGCATCAAATAAAGAAACAGCATTAGTTGAAGTAGCAAAATCCTTCTTTGTAGGCGGGGGTGTAATGCTGCTTATAGGAGGAATAATTTCAACAATGTCTGCATTGAATGCTACAATCTACTCTTCCTCCCGTGTTGCATTTGCGATGGGGCGCGACAGAAACTTTCCGACATTCTTCAGCCATGTCCATAAGAAAAACTTTACTCCGCATCTCTCAATTGTCATCTCGCTTTTTATTGTTGTCATAATGGCAGTATCTCTTCCTATAGAGGATGTAGCCAGTGCTGCCGATATAATGTTCCTGCTTCTGTTCCTGCAGGTTAACATTACCTTAATCAGACTGCGGAAAAAACGTCCCGATCTCGACAGAGGATTTTTCACTCCTCTCTTTCCTTACCTTTCTATTGCCGGTATACTGATGCTTCTTTTCCTCGCAATCTATATGTTCAATTATAGTCCGACAGCCTGGATTGTAACCGGTATCTGGGTTACCATCGGGTTATTCGTATACAGAATATATGCATCCAAACGCGAGATAGAACATGTGAAAAAAGTTAAATCGCTTGAGAGGCTTGAAAGAAAGGAATATAAAATACTGGTTTCTCTTGCCAACAGAAATTCTGTTTCAAGTCTTACACATCTTGCAAAAGCGATTGCAGCAAAGGATAACTCGGAGATATTATTCCTTCATGTGAACGAAATAAAGGAAGGAAGCCCTCTTGCCGTAGAGGCCAGCGATACAGCAAGGGCTAAACCTCTATTTGAGGCAGCGCAGAATGTTATAGGAGAATCTGAAATTATTTCCCGACCCATCGTTGCCGTGAGCCACAGAATATCAGAGGGAATTGTCCAGACCGCCGAGGAGGAGAACTGCAATTTCATAATTGTGGGGAGGGAGAAGAATCCTACTTTCCTGGAAAGATTTTTTTCATCTATAATAGACAGTGTCATCCAGAGATTTCCGGGAGAGGTGGCCGTACTGCATGGAACTTTTGTTAAAGAACAGGTACAAACCATACTGATCCCTTTCAATGTTGATATACATGCAATCCTTGCCACGGAGGTTGCTCCCGCATTTGTAGATTATTTCAATTGCAAAGTTAAACTGCTTTTGGTTTACGAACCCGATACTTCCCCAAAAGAGAAGGAAAGAAGGGAAGAGAAGGCAAAAGAACTAATCAGGGTTAACAATGTTCCGGCGGAGCTGATAATAATGCCGGATTCAGATATATTAACCAGTATTGTTGATGAATCAAGGAATGCTGATATGATTGTAATGGGAGGGAAAACAGGCGACTTTCTTGAGCTGTTATTCGGGCGTTCACTTGCACAGGAAATTACGGAGCAGTCTGCCTGTCCTGTGCTCTGGGTAAAGGAATATGAGGAAAGGGAATCATTCTGGAAACTTTTATTAAAATCTCCAAAAGAAAGCGGAGTTGAAAATGGATAATTCTATTCAGGGTCCTTTTTTTGATTTCGGAAAAGAAATAATCAGCTATCTGCCGAACCTGCTGGGAGGGTTCCTCCTTTTAGCGATCGGCTGGTTTGTGGGATGGCTTGCCAAAAGAATTATTGTACAGCTGCTGATTGCATTCAGACTTGAGCGTTTGTTTACCAGGGTCAGGTGGCGTCAGACTTTATCTAAAGCCGATATACGCTATGCGCTTTTTGGATTTATAGGCAATATATTATTCTTCGTAATCTTCCTGATCTTTTTATATACCGCCCTCGATGCAATGAAGCTGACAGTGCTTTCAAGCCTGATACAAAACGGGGTGCTATTCATACCCAAACTTATAGTCGCCCTGATAATTTTCGGGCTGGGATGGATAATCGCAGGAAGAGTTTCCAATTCTGTCTATAATGCACTTGGTAAGGAAAATGTGCCCAACTACTCGCTTATTTCAAGATTTGTAAGATTTGCAATTCTTCTCTTCTTCTCAGCGATGGCCCTGGCTGAAATAGAAATAGCTGTGGAAATAGTGATCATTGGATTTACAACTATTTTTATTACACTTGCAATACTTGCCGTGGTGTTTGCTACAGTCGGAGGCAAATCTTATATGAGTAAATTTTTTAACAATATTTAATAATGCCGGTTATAAACGGTGAGATCACTTAAACAAATATTTGTTTTTGTTATGCTGCTATCCCCGTTTGTTTATTCGCAGGAGGAGAACAGGGATTCAGTTGTAAAAATTAATTCTTTTGAATCATTACTTAAACTGCAGACGAAATTTGATGAGTTTGAGATATACCGTGAACTGAATTATATGAGACTGGAACTGCAGGCCGACAACGACAGAAATACGATATGGATGTGGACAAAACTTTCGATTACAAATTCAGGATCGCAGGAACATCATCCCGGGGAATCTCCGGGAAGCATGATTGAACCCCTGCGTGAGCAATTCATTGAAAATTCGAAGTTTAATCCGGTAAGATATGTTTTAGGAATGGCTCAGACAGCAGCAGTTGGATACCTTGCTTACCAGCATATTAAAAAATATGGTTTCTTTAAATAGAAAACAGTACGAACACTTATTATCTTTGTTGTAGAACTTCATAAATGAAGTTCCTACATGATGTCCGCTCTATATGAAGTTCCTACATGACGTTTGCTCTTCACGAAGTTCCTACATGATGTCTGCTCTTTACATTTCACCCATCCACTTTTGTGCAAAATTGCGTCCCGCATCAACAGCTTCTTTTCCTGCGCGGAAGCACAATTTCCACACATAACTTTTTCTTTCATACTCCTGCTTTACAAAAACCTCCTTTTTATTTTGATCAGATGCAGTCTTTGCCGTAAAATCAATATCCTTTGTTTCTTCTAAAAATTTGCTGAGCCACTTTTTTAATAAAGCTTTGGGATTATTCTCAGGATATTCTTTTCCCCATTCAATGAGTTTAGTATTGTAATCAAGCATCTGCTGATCATACATCTGCTTATACATATTTTCAACATCCTTGCCATACATCGGGTTATCAGGATTATCAATTTCCTTTAATTGCTCTTTGAATTGGTTAATTGACTCATCAAACATACTTTGCTGGTCTGCAGGCATTTTGGATTTGGTTTCCTCCATATTCTTAATTCCCTCTTCAAAACTTTGCCTCTGCTCAGCCTTCATTTCATCCATAGTTTTGGGCTTTTCAGGCGGAGCGGGCTTATTACTTTCCCTTAGTTCATTGTATTTCGCCAGAAACTCCCCGGTTGCTGAATATTCTTTTACGTAAGCTGCAACAGTTTGCACAACTGATGCTCTCTCACCTGAAGCTAACCCTTTAAGAGTTTTAGGATTAGGAATGTTGAAATTTGAATAGGCAAAGTCAGACCAGATGATATTATTTGCATCCCCTTCGTTAATGGACAGCTGCTGCAGGATATGTTTCATTTTATCATCTATCATTCTGCCTGCAGCAAGGCTCAAAAACAAAAGGAGCAGAGGAACGGCTATAAATAATTTTTTCATATTGGTACTTTCATGCATATTTTTTTAATCGTCTACGCAAATTGAATAAAAGTATTAAATATGGCAATAGGTCAATAATTAATAAATTCTACTTGACTATTTG
>DATFVA010000205.1:0-21843 GCA_035260565.1 Ignavibacteriaceae bacterium
GCTCCGATTACAGCTATTTTTTTAAACGTCATTTTCTAAAACTATCCGGAAAAGTTTATTGTATGAAAATCAACTTTGTACGATCTGCTTTTAAATTTTCTAACTAAACCTTGAATCAGCATTATCCTTGCTCTGCCGGCGACCCTGAGAATTTTAAAAGTATTTTGTATGCCAAAATAATCCCGGAACAGAAAAAGCAAGTTTGTTCCTATTAAACCCCGGCGATCGAATCTATATAATTCTCCTCCCGGGTAGCTATTATTTCTTTCATTTTTAATAATATTAAAAGCTGCATTTGTCAACATATTTCTGTTCTTCGATATACTCTTTGAATAAACCCTATGTCCGACAGTCGGCGGAGAGATAATCTGGATCATAGGACTTTCGGTGCCTAATCTGAACGCCAGACACCGATCATCAAAATTAAAACTTCCTGATTCATAACCTCCCGCCCGAATCAAATTATCTCTCTTTATAATCATATTGCTATTGGAAATACCAATGGTATTCCGCTTTTTGAAAAAATTTAAGTGTTTTAAACATTCAATCTTATTAAACTGATCACGCTGCGGTAAAATGTCATCGTTTCCCGTGAAGTAGATCATCTTAGAAAAGACAAAAGGGGGTTCTTTGAAGTAATCAATTGTTTTTTCATAGATCCGAAGTGCATCCGGAAAAAGAATATCATCGGAGTCGAAGGATACTATATATCTGCCTTTTGCTATTTTTACTCCCAGGTTTCGTGCTGATGCCGGACCCTGGTTTGACTGTCTAATAAAAGTAAGCCTTGATTTATATTTCTCAGCTATTTCTTTAGTAGTATCGGTTGAACCATCATCAACGATGATCACTTCGTAGTTCTCATAATTCTGATTGATCAATGAAAGAATGGTTTTTTCGAGATAGTCAGCAGAATTATATGCCGGTACTACAATACTAAATAAAGGCATCGTTTTGCCTCACGATTCTCATATCATTTTCCTTTTATGCGATAAGTTTCGTCGTCTGGCTCCTCTCTCCATTATCTCTTCTGTCTGATTATTTTCCGATGAGGGGTTTACAGAGGATATATACTGAGCGAGAGAATTAATTGTGGGATATTCGAACAGACTAATTATTGATAAATCCGCCTCCAGTTCTTTGTTAATTGCTGCGATCAGCTGAATTGCTTTAAGAGAAGTGCCTCCCGATTCAAAAAAATTATCATAAGTACTAATATTCTTTTTTCCTAAAACCTTTGCCCAGAGAGGAGAAAGCATTATCTCTAAATTATTACGGGGAGCAATGATGTCTTTCCTATTCTCTTTATCACCATTTAAATTTATCTTTTCAATTTCTGTCCTTAATAAATTTATGTCATATAATTCTTCGGCTATTTTCTGAAAATGAGCAGAACTGAAATTTCCAGGGTTACTATGGTTAAACTTCTTCCCGTTGTTATGAGAAGAATTTAAACCCGTATGTACCCGATCATCCGGTTCATATTTTAGATCAGAGAGATATTCCGGGAGGAACCTGAATAATATTTCTCCCTCTTGTTCAATTATGTGAAGGAACTTCAGGGAATATATAAAGTCTGATGCAGGTTTGTTTTTATCATTCGAGACAAACCTTATTTCGATTTCCTTAATTCCTTTATTCAAAGCGATTTTTCCGAGCTCAGATAGAATTTTATATTCCACTCCTTTTCCTAATATCCGGCAGCTCAACAGGAAAGTGTCTACTATAATTTTATCATGGTGAAATTCATAAATCAGGACACCTACTATTCCATAGTTCCCAAACCTATCGCTCACTTCCGTAATAACACATTGAAAATTATCATCATTTAAAAGTGAACCTATTTCAGACTCATTACGACGGATAGATGTGAGATTGAATTGATTAGTCCGATAGGTCAGCTGCGAGATACGGCCCAGCTGCTCTTTGCATGGTTCATAAATAGAGATATTCAGCCCTAATCCATTGATAAAATCCCTTAAGGACGAAGATTTCCTTTCATACAGATTTCGGGCAATATTTTCTTTGTACATTAGACTTCGTTTTTTATCCTCTTCCGTAATTCCATTTTTATCGAAAATCCAGGTGTTTCTTAAAAAGTCAGGAATGCTGTTTTCATCTTCCGGTAACTGAAGCGTAAGAACGGAGGGACAGTTATTTCTTACTTCTTCACATTCAACGGGATTATCGTCGATGAAGATAAAACTGTCCAAGCCGAGATTAAGTTCAGATGAGAGGGATTCAAGATTTTTCGATTTTGAGTCCCAGTTTATTCTTGAAGAAACGATATGCCCCTTAGTAAGGATCATATCATATCTGCGTTCAAAAATATTCCAGACATCTTTTTCATTATTCTTACTGCAGAGACAAATAAGCTTTCCTGAATTCATCTGATCTATCATAAAATTCTGCAGCTGTTTATAATTTTCTGTTATCTTAACTCCTTCATATCCATCCTCTCCGCAAATGCCTTTCCAAAGAGTATTATCACAATCAAGTACAATGACCTTAAAATCGCTGCTGATTAAAGAAATGATTTTCCGGATAATGGTTGAGCCCAGTGAGGTAAAGAAATCACTATTATATGGAATATGACCAAGTTCATTACTATATCTGTCATAATAGTCTTTGAGCCGGTAATGCATAAGAAAATCGTCAGATTTTATGATATTAATATTTGAGAATGTACTTAAATGTGCTGCCAGGTTTACCTCTGCATCTTTTAATGACTTTTCTAATCCTCTCTCTGATAATGACTCATAAGATGCTGGTGTAAAGCCAATAATTAATTGTGCCCTGGAATTCTTAGCAAAGGAAGAAACTGAATCTAAAAAGAGCTTTAAATTTTGTTCAAGATCCTGTGATGCAAGGATTTGATCTGAGTTAGTATTTATTTCTCTCCTGGCATACACATTGAACAGACCGGCGTTTTGTAAATAGTTTTCTTCTTTTACGCTTACCAGGAATCCCTTTTCCTTCAATATACTTTTGGTCTTTTCAAGTTTACCCCCTTTATTATCATGAACTTCCATTACGATTTGTTTTATTTTAGGCCAGTCTTCTGATTTGATTCCGTTCAGGATTTCAAGTTCACTTTTTTCAGCATCTATTTTAAGCAGATCAACTTTTTGAATTTTATTTTCTTCTATTATATCGGAGACCGATATAACATCGCATTCATAAAATTCACTTTTCAATCTTCCCCCGGAGATTTCATCAGTATATTTTTTCAGATTGATGTCATCAGTCTGGATTTTATCTTCAATAATATTTTTAATTACCCGCCCCAGTACCTCACGGTCTTCAGTTTCATCAGAAGCAAAGCCTGAAAATACGGTTGAGTCAGGATAATAAGTATAAATCTCTCTTTTCCTTCTGTCGGATACGCCTTTATTATAAACCTTGGTATGTGCGCCGTACAGCCTGCTGTTAATCTTTAAAACTTCATAAACTTCACGAGATGGTTCGAACGAAAAAACATGTGGCTCTTTACACTTCAGGTTAACAAATAATGTGAAGAGTCCGATATTGGCCCCAATATCTATTATTGTATCACCATCATTGATGGTTATACCTTCCCGTATATAAACCTTGTCATTAAAGATTTCATTGTATAAATAATCGGTTTCATATTTATTTAAATGTACTATTTTAGTTTTGTCAGGAAGCAAATACACAGGCTTGTCCCAAAGTAATGAGGAGGATTCCTCTTCTGATAAAACAGGGGTTAATTTTTCGGGTTTAGAATTAATCCAGTCTTCCAGATTCAATAAAATAATGTTTATACCATCGTTATTTTTTCTTAATAACCCTGATGGATCAAGTAATTGCTGAAAGATCTGGCCATAGGGGGCGAATTCAATATCAAAAGGGTAATCAAAATAGTGATTCCAGAATTTAAGTGAATCCATTAATGGATCAATAGTAAATGATCCAGCAAGAACCAGTCTCTTTCTAGATTTGCTTTTCAAGAGTTGTTCCGGATATTTAAACCTCACACCGGACAATTTAATATAAATATCTCCTGATGGACTGACAATATCGACATTTCCTTCGAAGCCATCGTATTCTGATTGAACCGGTGTTAATTCTGCAATACACCATACTTCGTCTTCCGCACAAGTATTAAGTATTATGATTTTGTTTATCGAATCAAGAATAAATACTTCACCGTTTCTATTAGTTAAAGCGGAAATCAAATGAATTGCAGAATCAAGTAAAGAAGTATGAAGAATATGATTTTTATTTCCTGCCAAACCTGAAATAGTTGTTAATTGCGCTAAAGCCTGGTTTCCCTTTTTCCAGATAGTCTTCAAATTCCGGAAATGTGGTCCATACTGGTTACCATTTTTATAAAGTTCTGAATAAAAATTTTCCGGATCCAAAATATCTGCACTTTTAATAAAATCGGGTAAATTAAAATTCCGGTGACCAGATGGTTTAGGAATTTCAACGCCAAAATGTAATTCGAGTTCGGCATTTAAGTTTGTTTGATTTTCCGAAAAATGTAAACTAAGGTTCTGTGGGGTATTCCCGGCTACCTTTATATCAATCTGAATTTCAGCTCTCTCTAAAATTACAGGCTGCAGGAATTTCAAATTAGTTATCATCTCAGGGTATTTCCCATAAAGCTGAAAGTACCCGTTAAGAGCCAATTCTATAAAAAACGTCCCAGGCAGAATCGGGATATTCCGGAATACATGATCAGCCAAATAATTGTAGGGGGCTGAATTCAGCGGGATTTGTATAGTTACTTTATATGCATCTTTACTGACGATTTCAAAGTTCTCAAATTCAATTCGTTCGGGGTCAACTGGTATCATTTAAGCTCCGTTGCAATACCTATGGATTGGTGTTTCAAAGCCCTATTTTATCTTAACTTTAGAACATTCTGTGAATAAAAATCTTATAGCAGTCTACTTGTTTTATTAATTATTTTAAACTAATTTAATTCGTGTTATAACCTATTCTCTAAAATTCTCACGACTCAATACACAATTTTTCTCTTCCAGTAAATTTTAATCAGAACTTATATAATGAATTCAGGATTGAAATCAGGTGATCTTGTAGAAGTAAGATCTGCAAATGAGATTTTTCTCACGTTGGAGAGTAACGGGACTTTAAACGGGCTGCCATTTATGCCTGAAATGATACAATACTGCGGCAAAAGTTTCCGCATATTAGGGCGTGTTGTACAGGCTGTGATTGATTCTGCCGGTATTGAGGGATATAACGAATCATATGTCAGGAAATTTAAGGATGATGATGTCGTTATACTCGAGAGTTTGAGATGTTCAGGGGTCAATCATAACGGCTGCAAAAAGAGCTGTACACTATTCTGGAAAGAGGCCTGGTTAAAAAGAGTCGACACTGTAGTCACCGATTATTCATCCATTAGTTTTGAAAATGTTAATTCTAAACTACGGCTCAAAGTTCTGACCGATAATGGAAAATATTTTTGTCAATCCAGCCAATTCCGATATGCCACAAATCAGTTAAACTATTCAGAGCGGATTAAAAACCTGTTTACAAGTCTTAATACAGGTAATTACAGTCTGAAGAAACTATCGGGAATGCTCAGCGTGTGGTTTTTCTGGAAGATCCGTCAGAGATTATTTGGTGTTTACCCACGGGGCAGCAGGAATAATACTCCGATAGAGCGTCTTGATTTGCAGGAGGGTGAAGAAGTTGAAGTAAAGTCGCTTCCGGAAATAGTAGAGACGCTTGATGAAAAAGGCTGCAACCGGGGACTTCATTTTTGTACAGATATGCGCAAATACTGCGGTAAGAGATTTCGTGTTAAGGCACGAGCAGATAAATTAATATCTGAGGGAACAGGTGATATGCGGGAAATTCCTAATACAGTTATTCTAGAGAATGCGTTTTGTGATAGTGCGTATTTTGCTTTCGGAGGCTGTCTGCGTTCAGACTTTCTATATTGGCGCGAGATTTGGTTAAGACGTGTTCAGGATGAAAAATCCGGACATAGGAAAAAAACACGGGCTGCCTCATAACCTATATTTTTTGATAATACATATTTTTTTTACCTCTATATTATACCTTCCGAAAATATGCAGAGGTGTAGTTACCGGCTATCAATATATTAACCTTTTCAGGTTTATCTGCTAAAAATTCGTCACAGGCTTTTTTTACCCCAGGCGACTTATAATTTGGATCGGTAGTCATCTCAACTTTTGTATTTGGGTCCCAGTAGACTCCCATCAGGCAAATTCCCCCCGGACTTAACCTCGGATAAACATTCTGCAAAGCAAACAAAGTAGAGTTATAAAGGTCAGCATCGATTAATGCAAAGGCGATTTTACCCGGCAGCGAGCTTTCGAGAGTATCCACAAACCATCCCGGGATTGTGATCGGTTTATCAAGACCGACCTGTTCGAAATGTTTGTTGAATTTTTCAAGGGATGCACTCATATCACCTTTTTTGTATACCCCCTCATCGGCATTTACAGACTCCGGCACTCCCTGGAAGCTATCGAATGCATATAGATTCCTTGAGGAGTCTTTTTCCCGGAGAATCTTTTTCAGGATTACTGTGGATTCTCCGGCATGACAACCAACTTCAACAAAATCCCCCTCTATCTGCATAAGCAGTACCTGGTTCGCAAGGTGAAATAAATTCATTCTTGATTCGATGCTTGCCATCTGTCCTCTCCAGTACGACCCAATCCTTATCCAGGGGATTACTTTTCTGAACACCCTGTCCACCTGGTCAATAAATTTGGAATGACGCGGAGGTGTTCCTAAATATTCGCATAAAAAAAGATTATCCATTCTGAAAACTCCCGAGAAAGTGATTAATTGTGATAATATGAATGCCGGCGGATAAAGATCTAATATAAATATGTATGATCAGTTCAGATGATTATTTATTACTGTTTGGCAAATGTTTTTTCAGCTCTTCTGCTAATTGTTCAACATAAGGCTCCACAAGCATAGCATGAGGATTGATAGGTAATTCAATTACTTCCAGATCTTCAACCAAATCTCCCCATCCCATCTTCGGATCGGAATAAAATGAATAATTTTTCTGAGGCTTGAACACTGTTAATCTGCCTCCATAGGGTTTAGGGATATAGAGATCCCCGGCGTGGTCATTCAGGCTCTGCACTGATAATTCAATTCCCGATTCTGCCCTGCCAAAGCTATCCCCAAGTGTAGTTCCCGGCATTTCAGTCCTGATATGTGCCCAGCCTCCATCACCGGCAAGCCGCTTCTTTTCTTTAAGATAGCTGGGCATTTCTGAAAGCTTGAGCCGACTAAAATTTTTCATATGGAAACGTAATTTCTCAAAAATAAATCTGGTGAAAGATGTTTTCTCAACCAGGGCGAAGTTATACGTATCCAGCATTGCTACGATACCAACCTCTTCACCCATCTTTACAAGCCGCTGCGCCATTTCATATGCAATTGTTCCTCCTAAACAATAACCCCCTAAGAAATAGGGTCCTTCGGGCTGTACTCTAATTATTTCTTCTAAATAGTTTTCAGCCATTTCCTCTACTGTTTTCAAAGGTTTACTGATTCCATCCAGACCACGAGACTGTAATCCGTACAGAGGAATATCAGGCTCAAGGTATTTTGATAAAGTCCGGTACAACAGTACATTTCCCCCGGCACCGTGGACAAGATATAATGGCTTCCCGGATCCTTTTGGCTGAATGGGTATGAGGGACTGCCATTCCGACGAAATTTCGTTACTTTCGTTTGTCAGCCGCTTCGCTAATTCTTCAATAGTAGGAGCCTTAAATAGCATGGCAAGCGGAAATCTCTTACCAAATTCTTCTTCAATGCGGTTAAATAACCTTACAGCAAGAAGTGATTGTCCTCCCAGGTCAAAGAAACTATCTTTAACGCTGACTCTTTCAATTTTAAGCAGTTCCTGCCAGATGCCGGCAAGAGTTTCTTCAGTTTTATTTCCGGGAGCCGTATAATCTTCCTGCTCAATTGCGTTTTCATCGGGAAGAGGTAAGCCTTCGTAATCAATTTTTCCATTGTGATCTAACGGTATCTCGTTGAGAATTATAATCTTTTCGGGAATCATATAATCAGGGATCCTGCTCCGTAAATAACGGCGGATATTCTTTATCGTTTCTTTGGGATCGCTGCTGCCTCTATTATCCCGTAATACTATATAAGCAGTATAAAAGATCTCATTTTGAATCAACAACGCATCTGCAATTAATGAATTATCCTGCAGTATTTTTTCAATATCTGAGGTTTCAAAGTGAAAGTTTTTAATCTTAACTTTTCTTTTTGTGGTAGAAAGAAATTCGATACTTCCATCTGAAGTATATCTGCCAAAGTCATTTGTCCTAAAAAATGTCTGCAGCTTTTTCCCGGGTATATTAATGAATCTCTTATTTGTTAATTCCGGATTATTATAATAACGATTAGCCAAACCTTTACCTGAAATAAATATTTCTCCGGGTATACCTGCAGGAACCGGAGAGAAGTTTTTATCAACAATAACGACATCTATATTACAGAGTGTCTTTCCAAGAATATTTTTTGATCCGGAGCCTATTTTATTTACCAGGGAAAAAAGGCCCGTTTCAATAGATCCATATAAATTCCAAGCCTCTCCAAATGTTTCACTTAATTTCTCTGCCGTAACTGGTCTGAGGTACTCCCCAGAGGTCAAAGCTTTTATCCCTCTATTAAATTTTATACCCTGCTTCAGAAGCTTATTCCAGACTGAGGGAGTAAAAAGTAATGCGGTGATTTTTTGTTTTTCAACAAGAGTTTCAATGGATCCGATATCAGAAATAAGTACGTCCTGAGTGATATAGACTTTAGCACCAGCCATTAGCGGAAGAAGAAGTTCAATCAGTTCATATCCGGTTGAATAAAAACTGTTATATAGAAAAACATCGTTATTATTAAACCGGAGTTCCTCTTGCAGAGAAAATAAAGTGTTTGTTAATGCAGGAGAGTTTAACTCAACTATTTTGTCCTCACTTTTCGGAATTATACAATGAAGACCACCGGATTTCTTAGACCTGGTGAGAGGGGAACTTGTTTTTTTAATGCCTTTTTTAATTACCCTATCAACCCGGATTAAATGATTGAGTTTTCCATCAATATTTGAATATAGCTCATCATCAGTTAATATAAAGTCGGTTCCTATTTTCCCGGCTTGATTCCGGATCTGTGACAGCGGCATATCAGGATCCAGCAGCAGGTAAATGCCACCTGATTTAATGACTCCTAATACGGCTTCGGGAAGATGGATATTTCTCTTTAAGTAAATTCCGATAATTGTTCCGGGTCCAACTTCTAGTGAAGATAAAAAACTACTCAACTGATCTGAATTAATATCAAGTTCAGCATAGGTTAATGATTCACTATCTGATTCAATCGCTGTTTTATCCGGCTGGTCTTCAACCTGTTTCCTGAATAAATCTAAATAATCGATCGGGCTGCCCGAATTATTAACTGTTAAATCATGTGTAATAACCGGGAAATCCTTTTCGACGGTCCTTTCCAGCATTGGTAGTGTATTTATCGGAGAGTCAGGATTCTCAACGATTGATTCCAGGATGGCTATATAACCGTTAGCCCATTCTTCTATTATTTTCCCCTCGAACAGATCGGGATTAAAATCACATTCGACATTGATCGACTTCTCATCCTCAACAAGATTAAAACCAAGATCATACTGGAAATAATGCCTTGGGCCTGTAATAAATTTATGTTTTATCCCGCTGAATGTGACCTTATCCATCGGCGGATCAATATTAAATAAAATTGATACCAGGGGAATCCTGCTTGAATCGGGTGAAATATTGAGTTTGGATACCAGTCTTCCAAAAGAAAAATTCCAGTTTTCCTGTGCATCCAGAACGGAGCTCCAGGTTTTCTTTATTACACTCGAAAAGGGTTCATCGGTTTCCAGCTGTACTCTCAATGGAAGTGTATTCGCACATTGTCCTATTAATCTATCCATTCCCAAGGGACTCTGGGCCGCAAAAGGTACACCGACAACGATATCATTGTTATCACTTAAACGGGATAGCCAGACGTAATAAGCGGCAAACAGAATTGCAAAGGATGAGCTCTTTTGTTCAACTCCGATACGTTTAATATTAGTATATAGCTTTTCATTTATTTTGACTGTTCTCCTGTCACCGTTATAAGTCCGAGTAGAGGGTCGCAGTTTGGTGGAAGGTAAATCTACCGGCTCGGGTACAGATTCAAACCGGGACAGCCAGAATTTCTCACACTCTTTTTCTTCTATGGAATCTCTGTTATTCTGCTCCCAATCAGCATATATCTTCATGGAGACTGCAGGTTCCGTTACGGGTTCTACGTTATTTGTAAATGCACTGTAAAAGGAAGATAAATCTTCAAACAAAACATAATGAGACCATCCATCACATATTATCATCTGCGCAGTCAGTATAAGTATATGTTTTTGTGCAGAAAGTTTTAATATCCTGAATTCAACAAGGGGTCCAGTATTTAAATCAAGAAAACGCTGAGCTTCTTTATGCAGAATTTTGTTAACTTCCATTTCGCCGGCGTCCTCCCTGAGGCCGCTCAGATCATCAAAGGCGATATTAACTTTCATTTCAGAATTTATAATAGCTGAAGATCCATCTTCGGAAATTGTGGAGCGTAGAGCATCGTGCTTTTTAATCACCGACCGGATGGCCTTTTTTAATGCATCTATGTTCAGTGAACCATGTAAATAAATTCCTGAACAGGCGTGATGAGGTCCTGCAGCTTCCGGTCTCATCTGGGACCCAATCCACATTTCCTTTTGAGCTTCAGACAACGGGGATATTTTAATTGCTCCAATACTCAGGTCCGTTTCTTCTAATGGATTGTTATTCTCCTTTAAGATCGGGGGAGGGAAGAAACCATTTTCCTGAAGCTCTATTATACTTTCTTTAAATGCGATAATTATTTCCCTGATATCTTTTTCGTTATGTGCTTCGGACATGAACATCGGGAAACCTTCAAGAATATGTATTCCTTTATGTCTCAACACATAAAACAAAAGACTGAAATAACCAAGATCTTTGGGATGGCTGTAATAAATAACTGAACTGAAATTCATTATTTTAATAGGGACATTCCTCTGCGTTAGGAATGCATTTAGTTCCTCACTTAATTGTTTTGCTTTCTGATTCAGTTCCTTTTGAAGAGATCCTCCTCTGGATTTAAGATAATTTAATACAGCATAGCAGGCAGTAAGTGAGAGGGGATGCCTTGCAAAAGTTCCGGCAAAGAATGTTACTCCCGCCTCAGGAATTGAATCATCACCATACTGCCAGTACCCGCCGTCAAAAGAATCCATATATAACTTTTTGCCGGCTATTACTCCGATCGGAAATCCTCCGCCGATAACCTTACCAAATGTCCCGATGTCAGCTTTTATTCCAAACCATTCCTGAGCACCTCCCTGTGAAGTTCTGAAACCGGTAATTACCTCATCAAATATTAGCGGAATACCCGCATCTTCTGTTATTTTACGCAATTTCTGAAGGAACTCCTTCGGTTGAAAATCGGGTCTTCTTGCCTGGACGGGCTCAACCATGATACCCCCGATTTCAGGCAGGAGTTTTTCAATAAGTCTTAAGGATTCTTCGGTTCCGTATTCTAAAGCAATGGTGTTCTGTACATTTTCTTTTGGAATACCCGGAGCTATAGGCATTGTCCTAACCTGGTCTCCATTAATAATAGTTTTAATCAGAACTTCATCGATAATTCCGTGATAATCTCCGGCAAAAAATACAATCTTATCCTTGCCTGTCACTGTCCTTGCAGCCCTGATTGCTCCCAGTACTGCTTCAGAACCGGTAACGCAAAATGCTGCCCTGTCAAATCCAGTAAATTCACATATAAGCCTGGCAACTTCACCTGCAATCGGCGACTGCGGTCCGATCTCAAATCCCAGCTTCAACTGCTTTTCGATCTCTTCTCTTACAAACCCGGGATTATGGCCGAATAAATATTGACCGAAACCCATAATTACATCGATGTATTCATTGTTATCGAGATCCCAAAGCTTTGACCCCTCAGACCTCTTAGTGATTACCTGGTATGTCATTTCTTTCCAGATTGGAAGGAAGCCTGAGACAGTCCGGGGATCTGAATAATGAGCTCTGTGTTTTTGAGTTAAATTTTTTGAAGATATTGTTTTAGTTGTATACTGGTGTATCAATTTATCAAGATACTTCTGCTGCTTTTCCGTCAGTGAGCCATCTTTGTTTGTTTTAATCGGATTATATGGTCCAAACCTTTCGAAAACTTTTTTCTCTTGTTTATTTTCCGGCTGAAGTTTCTTTTCTTCTACCGTTGGCAAGGCTCTTTGTATGATCTCCTGATTTATAATTATATCAGATTTAGCAGACGGATGAATGGTTCCGTTTACGCCGAGAACTTCAAGCTGCTTTCTCATAATTTCAAGTTGTTCGCGAATCAGGTTCTCTACGGCACTGCTCCCGGGGTTTGACGGTGTGGCAGTCAGCTTAACTTCCGAAAAAGAATCTTCGTACTCTTCCACAATTTCTTCACCCTCCTCCTCAATCTCTATTTCCCGTGCAGGCGGATCAAATTTACCTTCGGGCAGCTTACCATCGACAAAATCAGCAATTGCTGAAATTGTAGGTGCCGTATCAAGGAGCTGTCTTAAGGTAATTTTAACGTCAAACTTTTTTTGAAAAGCCAGGCTGACCTGCGTCATAAATAAGCTGTCGAAACCCAGTTCAAAAAAACTTTTAGATTCATCCAGGTCGGCTTTTTTAATACCTGATAATTCTTCCAGAACACTTTTGAGGATATCTGTTATATATTCTTTTCTTGTCATATCACTTTGTTGTACCACCCTTTTAATTTTAGGTCTTTTTACCGCCTTTTTTATTCCTTGCGGAATCTCTGCCTGTGTTACACGGGGTTGAACCTTATTAGTTTGCGGAGCTTCTATCCAGTAGCTTTTTCTATCAAATTGATAAGAAGGCAGGTGCAGCCTCCTTCTTTTCTTTTCTTTGTACAGGCTATCCCAGTCAATCTTAATTCCTTCGAGCCAGAGCTTACCGATTGAATCGAGCAAATTTGATTTATCGTCACTTTTTTCATTCGGCTGCATCAAGGTTGTGACTGTAGTTTGCCTGATCCCACTATTCCGGTGTTGACTTGCCATTGTTGAGAGTGCACGGCCGGGACCAAGTTCGATCAGAACGAGATGATTCTTTTTCTGAAGCTCAATGATCCCATCCGAGAACCTGACTGTATTTCTCAGCTGCATTGTCCAGAAATCCGGGCTTGTTGCCTGTTCATCAGTTATCCATGTTCCGCTTAAACTTGAAATAAATGGTGATGAAGGTTTATTCAGTTTGATTTTTGAGAACTCAGCGGCAAAAGGTGCTAATGCGGGCTCCATCATTTTTGAATGATAGGCATGGGAGGTAAACAGCATCCGGTTTTCTATGTTCATTTCTGAAAGTGTCCCGGATAACCCTTTAATTTTTTCAGTTGGCCCTGACAATACAACAAGGTTAGGAGAATTAATTGCAGCAAGGGAAATATCCTCATCCAGCCAGGGTTTAATTTCAGATTCATTTAACCTGACTGAAAGCATACTGCCGTGTTCCTGTTCCTGCATGATCCTGGCACGCATAGCAATGATATACAGGGCATCATCAAGACTAAATACTCCAGCCAGACACGCTGCAGTATAATCGCCAATGCTATGGCCGATCATCGATGCAGGCTTAATCCCAATGCTTAACAGAACCCGGGCAAGAGCATATTCGACTATAAAAAGCGCCGGCTGGGTATAAACGGTCTGTTCAAGTTTTTTAGCGGTTTCTTCAATGTTAATTTTAGGGAAAAGCAATTCCCTGATATCCAGTTCAAGGATTGGTTTCAGATATTCAGCACAGTGATCAACAGTTTCTCTGAAAATCTTTTCCCGGGTATAAAGACCTTTACCCATATTGACATACTGAGCTCCCTGGCCGGGGAACATAAAAACCAGTTGAGGCCTATCATTAAAATTTATTTGTTTTTTATTTGATCCTGATTTAATTGCATCTTCTAATATGCCAGCAGCATTTTTACAGCTGTCAGCTATTAAATATCTGCGGTGTTCAAATTCTTTTCTACCGACCTGTAAAGTATATGCAACATCATTTATTGCTTCTTCAGGATTATTTTGCAGGTAATCCTTTAGAGCATTCAGGTTATTATTTAATGAATTCTCAGTTCTGGCAGAGACTATCAGTAAATATTTATCCCTGTCCTCTTCACAGGAGAAGGATACATAAGGAAACTCCTCAAGTATTGCATGGGCATTTGTGCCTCCCACGCCGAATGCACTTACCGCTGCCCTGAGGGGCCTTTGACTTGTGCTTAAATCGGTAAGTTTATCTACAACATAAAATGGTGAGTTAGCGAAATCTATCCTGGGATTCGGATTTTTGTAGTGCAGTGTCGGAGGAATAACCCTATTATAAAGTGATAGCGCGGTTTTAATTAAACCGGTCACTCCAGCTGCAGCATCAGTATGTCCCACATTACTTTTGACAGACCCAATTCCGCAGAATTGTTTTTCTTTAGTTTTACCGAAAGCCTTTTCCAGGCTTGCAACTTCAATTGGATCTCCGACAGGAGTTCCGGTTCCATGAGTTTCAATATACCTGATTGTAGAAGGATCTATACCACCTGATTTCTGAGCCTTTAGAATTACTTCTGACTGGCCCTCAACACTCGGGGTCATATAACCGGCTTTGTCAGACCCGTCATTATTTACTGCAATTGATTTAATTACAGCATATATAGAATCGCCGTCTTTTATTGCATCCTTTAGCCGTTTCAAGACCACAATACCGGCCCCATGACTGAATACCGTTCCGGTCGCATCTGCATCAAACGGCTTACAATGTCCGTCTTCTGAACCGATGCTTCCATCGACAAAAAAGTAACCTCTTTTTTGAGGAAATGTTATTGAAACACCGCCAGCCAGCGCCATGTCGCTCTGTCCTGAAACAAGGCTCTGATAGGCCTGTTCTACGGCAACAAGGGAAGTTGAACAGGCTGTCTGAAGGTTTACTGCAGGGCCTCTCAATCCCAGCTTATATGCAATCTTTGTTGTTAAAAATGCATTGTCATTACCGGTTAAAGTTGTATAATCTGCAATCTGGTATGAATTAGCCATCTCTTCGGCAGATTCACGGTCCTTAAGTACATTATAAATAAGGTAGGTGTTCAAACTTGATCCTGCAAATACGCCTATTGACCCCTTATATTTTTCAGAACAATATCCTGCATCTTCAAGGGCTGCCCAGGCACATTCTAAAAAGAGACGATGCTGGGGGTCCATAACCGAAGCTTCCCGGGGATTAAAACCGAAAAATCCGGCATCAAACTTATCCGCATCTTTTAAATATCCTCTTGCCCGAATAAATTTTATTTCAGAGTTTAAATTACCTTTAGGAATATATTCCAGCTCTTCTTCAGAAAAGAATGTAATGGATTCAACACCGTTAATGAGATTCTGCCAGAATTCATTTATAGAATCTGCTCCCGGATATTTTCCCGCCATACCTATGATAGCGATATCGGTCTCTACCGGATTTTTTCTGTCCGGTCTAACAGTCTCACTGTTTACAGGGGATTCCGATTTGCTGCTTATGAAATTTGCAAGTGAGGTTATCGTTGGATAGCGGAATAAATCGACTAGTGAGATAGTTTCATTAAACGTCTGGTTGGCTTTTAACTGAAGTCTTCCCATTAAGAGGGAATTTCCACCAACATCGAAGAAATTATCATTCATCCCAATATTTTCATAACCAAGGAGATTTATCCATATCTCTCTGACTGCATTTTCAATTTCTGTGAATTCTTTATGACCATTCACGGAAGTATTCGTTCCCGCATTAAGTTCCGGGATGGGGAGAGCTTTAAAGTCAGTTTTTCCATTGGGGGTGAGAGGTATTTTGTCCAGATTTACATATGAATTAGGCAACATATAATCAGGGAGAAATTGCCTCAGAAATTCCTTCAATTCATCAAGCGAAAGAATATCATCCGAGACCAAATATGCAATAATCACAATAACATCTTCAGAATAATGATGAACTTTAACCGCACAATCTTTGACTCCCTTATAATTTCTGATTGAGCTTTCAATCTCTCCCGGTTCAATCCTGAATCCCCGGATTTTTACCTGATGGTCAATTCTGCCGAGGTATTCAATATCATTTCCTTCCAGCAAACGTCCGAGGTCTCCTGTTTTGTAAAGCCTTGCATAATCGCCGTCTGAGAAAGGATTCTTTATGAAACGTTCCCCGTTCAACCCAGGGCGGTTTATGTATCCTCTGGATAATCCCGCACCGCCAACATAAATCTCGCCGGATTCTCCGATCTTCACTGCTTCAAATTTTTCATTTAGAATATACACACGCAGATCGGGGATGGGCGTTCCTATTACACTTCCTGCATTCAGATCTTTTGAGGTTATAGGCCGATAGGTGACATGTACTGTGGTTTCGGTAATACCATACATATTAATTAATTGCGGGTTAGTATCACTATGTCTATCAAACCAAGGTTTTAATGCTGCCATATTCAGAGCTTCACCGCCGAAGATAACATACCGCAATGACAGTTCATCTTTGTTATGACTAACTTCCTCTGCCTGCATCAATTGGTAAAATGCCGAGGGAGTCTGGTTTAAAACAGTTACCTTTTCGTTTACTATCAGGTTATAAAAAGATTCAGGAGAACGGCTTAACAAATAAGGGACGATAATAAGCTTACCGCCATGTAAAAGAGCACCCCAAATTTCCCATACTGAAAAATCAAAGGCATATGAATGGAAAAATGTCCAGACGTCTTTTTCGTTAAAATTGAACCACTGACTAGTCGAATGAAAAAGTCTTCTAACATTATGATGAGTTACCATAACTCCATTCGGCTTACCTGTAGATCCGGAAGTATATATGACGTAAGCGAGATTCGAATCATTCATTTCAACTTCAGGATTAGATTTACTTTCTTTCGCTAAATCTAAGTCATCTATCAGAATGACAGCGGCTTTAGTTTCGGGGATTTTATCAACAAGATCTTTTTGGGTTAAAATCAATGCAGTTTCTGAATCTCCGAGCATAAATAAAAGCCGATCGCGGGGATAGCTCAAGTCCACAGGTAAATAGGCTCCGCCCGCTTTTAAGATACCCAAAATTCCAACAATCAGGTCTGCTGATCGTTCCATACAGATCCCAACAAGCATATCGGGTTTTACACCAAGTGATATTAAAAAATGAGCTAACTGATTAGCCCTGGTATTTAATTCACCGTATGTAAGGATCTGCTTATCAGATAGGTTTGGGCCGCCATTATAGATTATTGCCTCAGAAAGAGGATATAGATTAGCCTGAGTTTCAAATAAGTCCTGAATTGTCATTGGAAAGGAGGAAACAGATTCAGTCTTGTCAGGATCGATTAATTGTTTATCATGCATTGCGGAATATCTATATAACCTGTTAAGTGTTCATAGTATCTTAAATATTTCATTTAATTACCCTTCAGAATCAGCAGGATTGATCAGTAACTTAAAAATTCTTCAGGATTTAACAAAAGGGTTCAGGAATTAATTCCAAACCAGGCTTTCTTTTCCACACTTTGAATTTTTAAGAATAAGACCCTCGAGATTTCCTTTTATATGTTCAAAATATATGCCTTTTAAGGGTAACAAAAAATAAAGATTCTGATAATTAATTTTCTCATGATAAGAGATACAGTATCAAAATGTACTGTATTAATACACGGATAATCATTTTACAACCTGAAACTGAAATTTTACAACTTTGAGAAAAAACAACGGAAGCACCCCGTAGAACAATTTTATTGATGAGGAAAGAGTTTAATCAATCATCCTGCTTACAAATTCGGGAACTTCCAGCATATTATCTTCATGGTAAAAAACTCAAAGGTAAATATCACTGTTCCAATTATAAATTTCAACATCTTTTTTTCCTTCGTAAACGAGGGAGATAAAATAATCTGCTAAAATTCTGATTGTAGCTGTCTGGTAGTTTTTAACAAACTCTTTTTGGTAAATATTTCTAATTTTTATCTGGTCTTCCGATTCATTTGTCAATTCGATGTCTTTGGGAGAAAACGAAAATCCCCTGCCGATGGCTTTTATGAAAGCCTCTTTAATAGTCCAGATTTTATAGAATGTCTCAGTTTTTGATTCAGTTCTGTTCAACCAATCTTTTTCGTATTGGGTAAAACAAATATCTGCTACTCCATCCATATCTTCAATCATATTGATTTTTTCAACATCCACACCGATTTCATTACCGGAGGAAAAAGCAAATACAATTATATTGTCGCAATGAGAAATATTGAATTGAAGATTACCGCCGGAATCAGAAATATACGGTTTGCCGAATTTATTGTATGAAAAAATTATATCGGCGGGTTTCATCCGAAGATAGTCTGCTATTAGGAGTCGAGATAATCCTTTGGAAATGACGGCTCTTTTCCTTAGCCATTCGAATTTTAACTTTACAATCTTCTCTTTCTCTGATATATCCAGATAATTGTTGAACGACTTAATAGTTTCCGCAGGAAGATTGAGTTCTGTCCACCACAGATGTATTTTTGAGTTTAATCCTGGGACCAGTTTAAACCTGTATTTTTAGATTTATAAATTAATAAAACAATTATAAATAGAATGATAATCAATCTCCAATTTCAGTTTTACGGGATATCCTGCTTTTTTGCTGTAACGCAGAATTCTTTAATTTTCACAATGAAATACTGATGATGTTATGTGAAAACTCCCGGTGTCTGCATACCGTCAGATAAATCTGCCCAAAGGAAGACAGGTTAAAAAGGTTGTCTGTTAAGCTATAGAAGAGAGCGGGGCAGGCCTTATACAAAAAAAGCTCTGAAAAATCAGAGCTTTTTTAAAAATCTCAGGTGATTATACATTTCAGGAAAGTAGTTTAACCAGAAAATATGCTAAAACGAAGAAGTAAGTTATGCTCAATGAGAGCTTAAGCAAGCCTTTACGTGAATAAGACTCATCAATATGTACAGTACTCAAATCAACTCTTGCAGGTTTGATCTTTTCTGCAATTTCGAAGCTTTCGTCCAGTGCTCTTAAATGAATGTTTGTTGCCATACTTCTATTCCGTTAAAATGGATATTCAACACACCTGCTTTTACAGTGACAATAATCATACCTCCGGGGAAGGGGCTGATTTTTAACGAAAAAAAGGGAATGTGGAAATCCCGGGTAAGTTTTACCGGAAATATTTTTTTGAGGTACGAAAAATTTTATCTTATATGAGAACAGAGCAGTGTGAACTTAATCACTGCTGCTCTTTCACAATAACAATTCTTCTATTTTTTGTTCTTCCTTCTTCGGTTGTATTATTTGCGACCGGGAATTTGTCACCGAGGCCATAAATAGTAAACCTTGAGGCGTCAAGTCCGTGTGAAATGAAGTAGTAATAAACAGCTTCCGCTCTTTTTGATGACATTGTCCTGATCCATTGCTCAGGGCCCTGGCTATCCATATGTCCTTCGATTCTCCAATATGCATCGGGGCTTTTCTTCAGCTGCGCAACTATTTCATCAAGCTGTTTGTAAGCTCCGGGCTTTATTTCTGCACGATTCGGATAAAATATATCATCCCCTGAAAGGTTGAAGTTATCAGAAGCCTTATTCTTTTCAACTTCATTATTCTCCTGGGGCAGACTATCGGGACAACCATCGTCATCCTGATATCCGTTTACAGTTTCCGCCTGATCGGGGCATTTGTCATCTTTATCGGGTATACCATCTCCATCATTATCAAGGTCGGGGCAACCATCATCATCCTGATATCCGTCGAAGTCTTCAGCCTCATTCGGACATTTATCATCCTTATCCAATATCCCATCCCCATCATTATCAAGATCCGGACAGCCGTCCTGATCCTGGAAACCGTCATAATCTTCAGCTTCATTCGGGCATTTATCTTTCAGATCGGGAATACCGTCGCCATCGTTATCAAGGTCCGGACAGCCGTCCTGATCCTGAAAGCCATCATAATCTTCAGCTTCCTGGGGACATCTATCATCAGCATCAGGAATACCATCTCCATCCGAATCGCGATCGCTTAAGAAAGCATATGAGATGCCGAGTGATATTGTAGAATAAAAATCTTTGTTTTTTCCGAGTGCTACATCATCAAGGTAATCGCTGAAAATAAAATGAAGAGCAGAATTAATTTGAATACTTATCTGCTCATTAACCGGGATATTTATGCCTGCTTCTGTATTAAATCCGAATGTACTTTTATCATAAATTCCCCGGCGGCTATTTATCAAAGACTGTCCGTTTTCATCTTTCGGACTAAATGAAAGGTATGACAAGCCCACTCCCACATAAGGAAGAAAATCCTGTGAAACTGCATATGAATACAACAGTGATGCACTGAGGGATAGCACATCAGTGCTAAAGAATGAGGGCGATTTAAGAACGTCCTGACCTTTTACTGAGGATAACCCTCCCTGGAGCCTTATGCCGAGAATATTTTCATCGGTTGCCGGGAAGAAATAAGATGCCGAAAGCAATCCGTTTATTCCAATTTTTACATCCTTGTAATCAGTCTTTCCGATGGTAATTCCACCTCCGGCCGTCCCGATCAAAGAATGGGAAAAGGGATGCACATTATCCTTAATAAAAGACTGAGGATAACTAAAAAAGGAAATAAATAGCACTAACCCCATTAAGAGTTTCAATCTGCCCATTTTACACCAATATTTTTTAGAGTAACTCAACTAGTTTCAATTCCCCCGGGAATTTCGCTTAATACTGAAAAATTAGTATACAATATTCAATTTTTTTATGAATAAATAAAGTATTAAGCCAAATTCCTGATCAGCGTCCGCAAATTTGTTTTAATCTATTATCTTAAATTCAACTCTTCTATTGAAAGCCCTGTTAAGAGGCGAGTTATTATCTCTGACAGGTTCTTTTTCACCAAAAGCTTTTTTCGAAATTCTATTTTCACTGATACCTTTAGAAGTAAGATAATCATAAACAGCATTAACTCTTCTTTCAGAAAGCTTCTGATTGTATTCATCTGAACCGAAGCTGTCGGTATGTCCTGAAATTACAATCTGCATATCAGGATTTTCCTTTAGTACATTTACAGCATGTTCGAGTACCGGATATGATTCAACTCTAATGATCGATTTATCGAAATCGAAATTAACATTGAAGAGCATCGGCTTAGTCCGGAAGATAGTATCTTTTTCAACTTTAACTACCGGCACTTCTTTATATACAGTGTCGGTTTTTATAATCTCCGTTATTCCCTGGGGACACTCTTCACATATCTTTGAAGGTTCACCAGGAGCGAACTGCCACAAGAGTCCTAATTCAAAAGTCATATAGGTATCGCCATTTCCTCCTAAGATTCCTTTATCCTGCTGGTTGACACTATAGTTGCCGTCCAGTTTATTATGTGAGAGTGTGTGGTAGTTCATTTCTGTTTTTAATTTCCAGTTGTCGACAATATTCCAGAAAGCACCAAGACCAAGATTAACTTCATACCCTGCAACAAAATCATTCAGCTCGGGATTGTATGAATTTTTAGATTTTGAACCAACGAAGCCTCCGCCTGCTAATACAAAAGGAGATACGAAACTGCAGGGAAGTATCGAGTAAATTAAATCCAGGTCGCTTGTAAAGACATTAACTTTCTGTGTAAGGGTCTGACTATTTTTAAAATAAATTGATTCGAGATGATATATGCCTCCCTTTAGTCTGAGTGAAATATGTTCAGTAAAATCTCTTCCAAACGACAGG
>DATFVA010000206.1:0-3682 GCA_035260565.1 Ignavibacteriaceae bacterium
TGCCCACCCGGCTGCCCAGGCAGTCAGGACAGGGACAATAATCACTCCCGTAAAATATGCCGTCAGGAACAATACAGGAAACAGAAAAGCACTTATAACGACAAAATTGACAATCCTTTTAGGGGTTATCATTTGTCTGACTTAAGTACAGTCTTAATAAAATTATAAAGTGCTGTGGCAATGCCCAGGAAAGAAAAAACCACAGTAAGCCATGGGCTGGTATTTAACTTGCCGTCCAGCCAGATGCCAAGGAATACCATAACGATAACTGTAACAGCAAGCTGCAAACCGAGACCAAGATAAGGGCCGTAATTTACTGCAAAATTACTCCGGCCGTCCTCGTTTTCATCCTTGTTTTTCATTGCCCTGCGATGAAGGCATCTGTGATGGAGCTGAAGATGACTTTTCGTTCATTTTACTTTGACCGTCAAACTGCGCTCCTGCTTCAACCATCAGAATTTTGGTGATCAGATCTCCCTTTAGTACTGCCTTAGCTTCAAGACTTAATTTTTCTTTTGAATTTACAGTACCTGTTACTTTCCCGCCTATTACAATGGCTTCAGCACGGATCTCGCCGTTCACTTCACCATTTTCGCCGACTGTTACATTTCCGTTGGCTGTAATATCACCATTTACGGAACCATCCACACGCACATTACCGTTGCTGATGAGCTTCCCCTCTATTACAACTCCTGCACTTATGATTGTTACTTCATTCTTTCCTTCATCCGGGTTTTTTTGTTTCAAGGTGTTTCTCCTTTAATAATTTAATAAAACAGTCTTTGGATCTACCGGCTCTCCGTCTTTCCAGATTTCAAAGTGTAAATGCGGACCTGTAGATATTTCTCCTGTATTTCCGCTGAGCGCAATAGTTTCTCCCTGGAGAACGGTCTCACGGGCTCTTTTCAGAAGTACCGAACAGTGTTTGTATATTGAAATATAACCATTATTATGATCAAGGATCATCATATACCCGTCTTTTGTCGTATAGTCAGCGAAAATTACATAACCGTTCGCTGCGGCAAATACCGGGGTTCCGGTTTTGATAACAAAATCAATGCCCATATGACCTCTGTCAGGATCAAACCCGCGGCTGATAAAACTATCAGCAGGTTTGCTAAAATAGTAACTTTTTGGCTGTTTATCCTGCTTCTTCTGGAATAGTTCTTCTATAATGACGAAAATATTTCCGCCAAAAGGACTTTTCTTTCGTTTTGTTTTTATAGTGTCTTTATTCTTTTCTAAAGATTTCAGCAAGGTAGAGTCACCGAGCCCGATTGCAAATTTCAACCTATCATTTGTATCCTTCAGATGTTCCAGTTCCATTGTTACCTGGTTTAATTTGCTATTGAGTTCTTTAATTTTAGTGACATCCGATTGGCTCAGTCCGCTGCCCGGAAATATAGCATCCCGCAGTGGTGTGATTCCGAGTATAAGGAATCCCAGTATCCCGGAAACAGCTGCATAAAAAGCAAGAATTCCTATTACCTGGTATATCCCGAATTTATATGTCTTAGCAGCCGTATTCCCGTAATCCGGCAGAAAGATTACAGATAGTCCCTTAAAACCTTTTAAGGTTGCTTTAATTTTATTTAAATTTTCTTTTATATCCATCATCTGTCTCTGACATTTAGTCTGCGTTTAAGTTCCATAATATCCTGTTCCACAGTTTTCTTAGCCTGTTCATCGTCGGTGAGCGATCTGAATTTTTCGAAATTAAAAAGTGATGATTTATAATCACCATTAATATAATCTATTATTGCCAGATTACGATAAGCCTGCTCGAATGTTGAATCCAGATCTATGGTTTTCCTGAATTGCCTGCCGGCCTCCTCTAAATTCCTGGTTTGCGTATAGACAATCCCCAGGTTGAAATATGCGAGGTAGTAAGCTGGATTGTTATTGATCGCCTTATAATAAGAATCAATTGCCTGTTTAAAATTATTTTCTGCAGCATAAGTATTTCCAAGGAGTACATAAGCATTTGCATCGGCTTTCAGCGAAGCTGCTTTTTGAAAATTTGAAAGAGCTTTGTCATATTCATGTTTTTCAAACATTGAGCTGCCGATATCAATATACGCATCATAATTACTGAAACTATATTTTGGTACCGCTGAAAAAACGCCCAGAATAAACAATCCGGCTGTGCCTGCAGGCAGCAACAATTTCTTAAAATTTTTTGCTTTGATTAAACTGTAGCCTTCTATTAATGCAATCCCTGCAAATACAATAAAGACCGGCGATACTGCAACGCGGAATCTCCCTATGATAAAGAACATTACTGTTGCCGCAACGTACGCAGCAGTAAAAATATAAATAACAGTATACTCTTTACGTCTTTCCCAGGTCAGTAAAAATCCGAAAACAGAAACAATAAAAACAATAAAAAATCCCGGCAGCGGCAGTTTTAATATAGTGGAGTAATTCTCAGCAAAGAATGAAGGATCCATTACAGCTGATTGAGGGATTTCATTGTTATCAAAGAAGAAAAGGAGCTTCCTCCCTGTCAATTCCAGCCAGTCGACAGGGTTCCCTTCAATATACTCTAATGATTTTCCTAACCAGAATGAGGAGGCTTCAGATGGAGACAGGGATTTCCCTGTAATACGTTCAGCGTACTTTTCCCCTGAAAGGTCGCTGAAAAAATCAAAATCTCCGGGTGTTTTATATATTCCTGGTGCGTTTTCATTATTTCCAAGATAGAAGTTTATTCCTCCGTTTGATGAAATCAAAACATAATCATCGCCGATTAAATAATTTCTGACTGTCACCAGCATAACGGGAACTATACAGCCGATCGAAAAGTAAAGTGCCGTCCGGTAAACAAAATTTTTGCCGGCACCGGTTTTGAATATTTTGACCAGGAACCATATGATGATCACCGGAAAAACGAGAAGTATATTTGCCCGGAAATATGATGCAATACCTATGAGGAGCCCCGCCCATAACCAGCTGCTTTCTTTTTTCATCAGTTCCTTGTTTGTTACAATAACCAGGAAGAGTGAAAGGATAAAAGTCTGCACAATTTCAAGCAGCACTGC
The DNA here is from genome assembly GCA_035260565.1 of Ignavibacteriaceae bacterium. Taxonomy (GTDB): domain Bacteria; phylum Bacteroidota; class Ignavibacteria; order Ignavibacteriales; family Ignavibacteriaceae; genus DATFVA01. The sequence goes on from DATFVA010000206.1 coordinate 3,042, forward strand.
TCCGCTGTAGAAGATAAAAGAAGAGTATAACGCAGCTATACCGGCGGCGAAATAACCGGCCTTATCAGAATGCAGGTTCCTTGCGATCAGGTAGATGAATACGATGTTTATGCTGTTCAGAACTACCTGTATCAGCCGGATTAAGAGTATCGATTTGCCCAGAATTGTAAAAATGACTGCAAGGAAATAAGGGTACCCAGGCGACATAAAAAATATTTCATTCCCTATCCAGCTGCCTGAAGAAATTTTTATTGCCAGGTCATAATAAATTTTTGAATCGGAAAACAAGTTCTGAAAGAATGGACTGCCCTGGGTTTCAAAAACGTAAATCAATCGAAGGATTATTCCGGCCAGGACAATTAATGATAAATACCTGTACTCATCTTTAGAAAAAATGTTTCGTTTTTCTACCGCCTTTTCGGTTTTCGCCTGTTTTTTCTTTTTTTTTGAAGGCATAATGCGGATTAAAATTTTTCAAGCAAATCTTCGAACTTAATTTTACCCTCCCTTATCAAAACAGGATTGGAATCACTTAAATCAATTAAAGTCGAAGCGGTAATAAAAGATTTCTTCTCTGTATAAAAAATTGCCTTCACCTCCGAGATAAATGAATCCTTAATCAAGCTCACCTCCGTTAACGG
>DATFVA010000207.1:0-2892 GCA_035260565.1 Ignavibacteriaceae bacterium
GTACTGTTCAGGGTTTTCAGCGTAATATTTTTTTTCAAGATTGACCTTAAGGTTGCCCCTGAGCTTAAGATATTTAGTAAACAGCTGAGCTTTCTGACGTGCGTTTACCAGGTATTCAGGCGGTGCAGCAGAAGAAGCCGCATGTGTATAATAAGCACTGGCGCTGTCGAAATCCTGGTAATGAGTTTCAAAGATCTGTCCCAGCTCGTACCTTGCCATACCCGCATTGATAGATGCCTTATAGGTTGTATCAACTTTAATCAGCACATCGACGGCTTCATCGTACTGATCAAGTTTTGCAAGGGTTACTCCCATTTCAAGATTAATTTCATCAAAATGATCAGAGTATTTATCCTGCGTACTCATTCCATCAAAAATATCAAGGGCTTCATCGTTATGGCCTGCCTCCCTTAAAGCTTTTCCAAGTTCAAGACGTGCACCATACTGTGTGTCATACGAAGGTGAATAATCAAATACCTGCCGGAATGCTGTTATAGCATTTTCCAGGTCGTTGACTTTTTCATATAACTTACCGAGTTCAAATTCAATTTCAGCATTTATTTCATCATTATCCGATTGTTTAAGGTAATCGGTCGAGGCAGTTATTGCACCGGCGTAATCCTCCTGCGAAATATTGTATTTAATCTCTTCTAGAAAGGCTTCTGTAGTATATTCTTGCTCTCCTTCCTCTATTGCCTTCTTTTTCACTGTCTCAAGCATGGTCAACCCGTCATCATATTCCTTTAACCTCATCTGTGTTTTGCCGATCCAGAGTTCAGTCTCGAGAATCAGGTCGCTTTGAGGCTGCGTAGCAATAAGCTCCTGGAATTTTCTCAGCGCCTTCAGATAATTTCTCTGATAGTAGAATGATTTACCGAGCATCAGGAGAGCATCATCTATGTAGGCCGATTGTGAGTGGAACTGAAGAATAGTTGAGCACTTATCGATAACTTTTGAAAGCTGCTGGTTTACATTTCCCGTTGCATTCGGCTCTTCCACGGCAAAGAGATCCGTTTGCTGGGCTTTTATTGCATCCTGGGCCGTTTCAAAAATGTCCTTCGCATCATAATAAAGATTGAAATAAGTTGTAAAATTGTGCCATACACCGCAGCCGTCCATGGAGAGGACGGTAAGCAGGAGGAAGAAAATCAATCCGGGAATAAATCTTCTGATATGCATAATACAAGCTAAAAAAGTATAAAAAAAAGTAAAAGGTAAATTATCCTGCCACGGGCATGCAGGGTTTACAACGCTTCCTTACCGGATTCTTCTGTCCTTATCCTGATTACATCCTGAACATCATAAATAAAGATCTTTCCGTCCCCGACCTGCCCTGTTTTCGCAGTCCGGAGAATTGCCTCAATCACTTTTTCCACCTTCTCCTTTTCAACTATTATTTCTATTTTAATTTTAGGAATAAATTCTATCCGGTATTCGCTCCCCCTGTAGGTTTCGGTATGCCCTTTCTGCCTGCCGTAGCCGCGCACTTCAGTGATAGTTAATCCCCTTATGCCTTCTTCAACAAGGGCCTCTTTAACCTCATCCAGTTTAAAAGGACGAATAATCGCTTCAATCTTTTTCATGGAGAAGCCCTCTTTTATTTACCGTGACAGTGTTTATATTTCTTTCCGCTGCCGCAGGGACAGGGATCATTTCTTCCTACTTTATCGGCTACCTGTACAGGCTGGGGTTTTCCACCCTGGTCGGGAGAAGATTGGCCTGCTGCTCTGCCTGCAGGTGAAGCCAGTCCGATATTAGTAGCACTCTGCTTGCTTTCAGTCATTCTTGAAGGCTGACGTCTTCTCCTGTTCTGAACGTCATCGGGAGCCTGCGGAAAGAACTTGAATGCAAATGACACCACTTCATTCCTTATATCTTCGAGAAGTGCTACAAACAATTTGAAAGCTTCGCCTTTATACTCAATGAGGGGATCTTTCTGACCATAAGCACGGAGACCGATTCCTTCCTTCAGATCATCCATTTCCCTCAGGTGTTCTTTCCATTTCTGATCAATCACGCTCAGCATTGCATAGCGTTCAAGCTTCGCCATCAGCTCGGAGCCCATCATTTCTTCTTTTTTTGTATAGAACGTCCGGGAATTTTCAATTATACGCTCTTTTATTCCTTCATTTCCGAGCTGTTCAAACTCAGTAGATTCAAGTTTAACTTCAACAAGCAGTTTCTGCAGAATTTCCTCTTTTATATTCTCAGCAAGCACCTCATCAAAGTTCTTATCAACCACGTCGGCGATGAATTCTTCAAGGTATTCAAAGATTTCGCTCTTCAGCCTGTCGCCCGCCAGTGCTCTCTGCCGGCGGGTGTAGATGACTTCTCTCTGCTGGTTCATTGTATCATCATATTCGAGAAGTCTTTTTCTTATAGCGAAGTTATTCTCTTCAACTTTCTTCTGGGCTCTTTCAACGGATTTGGTAATAAGAGAATGCTGAATCACTTCGCCTTCTTTTATTCCGATCCTACCCATAACTGATGAGATTCTGTCGCTTCCGAATAAACGCATCAGGTCATCTTCCAGAGATATGAAGAACTTAGAAGTACCGGGGTCACCCTGTCTTCCTGAACGTCCTCTTAACTGGCGGTCAATTCTTCTTGATTCGTGTCTTTCAGTTCCAAGGATAAAAAGACCGCCCCGGTCACGCACACCTGCGCCAAGTTTAATATCGGTACCGCGGCCGGCCATATTAGTAGCAATTGTTACAGCACCTATTTCGCCGGCATGTGCTACAATTTCGGCCTCACGCTGATGCTGCTTGGCATTTAAAACATTATGAGGAATACCTTTCCTTTTCAGCATTCTCGCGATCGTTTCGGATACTTCAACCGAGGTTGTACCGACAAGAACAGGTCTTCCTTCTTTTCTCAGCTCTTCAATCT
>DATFVA010000208.1:0-4132 GCA_035260565.1 Ignavibacteriaceae bacterium
CTTTTTAATTTGCGATATTTATTTAATTAAATCAACACAATATCAATAATTAACATTAAAAACCGACGCAAATTCTCATTCATTTGTTATTTGAGCAGAACATTTTTATTAGCTGATCTGAGCTGCCTCGCCTGTACGCAGGTTGTAAGAAGGATCATCCCGATACTTTTCTCATTCCGTTATCGCTACATTCGAAAAACTCGATGTCCGCTACGGTGCAAAGTGTAGGGTAACGGAACTTTTATAAAGTGGATGTGTGAAAGGGGTAATTAAACTAACAAAAGGAGTCAGATATGTCTTTTGTTACATCGAGGGTGAATGCCCTGAACCGAAGTTATAAAAGGGGTATCGAAGTGAGTTATATAATTGTACTTCTTCTGATCATTGCAGCTTTCAAATTTGCACCGATGAAGGATAGAACGGATCTTTTCAAGCGTACTGGTGCCGAAATATTTATCCCCACTTTGGTTGATCCGTCCCGGCAAACCAGCCTGCCGCCTTCAAAACCCGCACCCCCGATTCCGGAAATTGCTCTTTCTAATGATGAAATTCAGGATATTATACTTGAGTCATCAGATATATTTGATAATTCAAATATCCCCCTTCCACCTGAACGGCCGTCAATTCCTGAAATTATTGAAGAAGTAGTTCCATTCTATAAACTGGAATCATATCCCGAACCGATAGGCGGCCTGGAAGCATTTGTAAAGAAAATCCACTATACGGAATTAGCAAGGAGAGCCGGTATCGAAGGAACCGTTGTAATAGAATTCATAATAGATAAAACCGGTAATGTTGAAGAAGCACGAGTTATTAAAAGCCTCGATGCGGGTTTGGATAAAGTTGCTCTGCAGGCTGTTAAAGAGACAAAATTTACACCTGGATTACAGAGAGATAAACCCGTTAAAGTAAAGATGACTATTCCAATTAAATTCAGGCTAAATTAGTTAATCTACAGGATATGCAATTGTTGACAGCAATGCGTTCTCTGCCTGACGGGAGTCAAGCCGCGAATGCTGAATGATAACAGGAATATCCGACCTTATGACGCTTGAGTAATCTGTCCCTTTCGGCACCGGTTCGGGATCTTTAAGATTATTAAATCTGATGTGCCTCGTTCTTTGTGCCGGGACTGAAAGTTTGTAGGGACCGGCAGGATCTCTGTCGGAAAAATAAATTGTGATTTCTATGTGAGCCTCCTGATCCGAAGCATTCAGTATGCACGCCGTTTCGTGACTGAGCATTTCGGGTTCAGGACCATTGCTGCTTTTAGGGATGTAGCCTTCGGCAATTGCCCAGACTTTTTTTCCTAATGCCTTATTCATAAATTCTTCCCTATATTTTAATTAACGGTAACCCGGTCTCTTCATCCATTTCACGATGCAGATAGAAAGGAGATTCTGTTAGAACAATTTCCAGGGTGGGTCTGACAATCCCTTCTTTCAGATGTCCCCCCATAGCATTGCCGTTGCGTTTGCCGACAACGGTGTGTATATGAACTTTCGGTTTGTTCTTGAACCGTGAAATGTTGCCGATAAGCGATACAACTTCGACCTGTTCCCTGATCTCATTATCTATATATTCCTTTTTATTCATATCAAAGTATGCCAGGGTTACTTTCCTGAATGCTCCTATAGCTGTTAAATGACTATCGGTCAGGTTATTTTCTTCGGCAAAGTTCTCCAGTCCTGAAATAACTTCTTCATCTTTATCGAACACCACAACATAGGTTTTATGCTCTCCCGTGTTTACCATTTTCGTTCTCATTATCTCTCCCTAATTAACCGGTTATTCAAATCATTGAAGACTTCTTCTGCAGATGCATTTTTATTATGGGAGGCAAGGTACATTACTTCGGCAAAATGCATAGCCTGCCTGCCGCTCAGCTGGCTTATCTGTTCCCGGCAGCTGAACCCGTCTGCGATTATCAGGGTATCTTTGCCGACATTGTTAACGGCAGGGATAAGTACCCTTTCACCGCACTTTACGGATACATCATATTTTCCTTTCTCAAATCCGAACGACCCGGCCATTCCGCAGCACCCGGTATCAGGAGCGCTGTAATCTATATCCATCTTTGAAAGGATGTCATTTTCATCATCCATTCCCATAATCGATTTGTGGTGACAGTGTCCGTGTACAAGTGCTTTCCTGCCGAGTTTTTCATAATTGAAATCTTTTACTTCCCTGGAAAGGAATTCGCTTATCATATAAGTGTTCTGCGCTAACCGCTTTGCATCCTGGTTATTCGGGAACATATTACCCAGTTCATCCCTGAATGTGGCTATGCAGCTTGGTTCGAGTCCTACAACAGGAATGCCTGCTTCTATTTCTCCTTGCAGTGCAGCCAGGATCTCCTGTAATAATTTTTTTGCGAGGTCGAGCATTCCGAAATCATACAGGGGACGGCCGCAGCATAGATTTTTTCCGGGGAGGATCACTTCATATCCCGCTTCTTCAAGGAGGAGCTTGCCTGCGAGCGATGTACGCGGAAAGAAAAGATTATTGAAGGTATCGTTCCACAAAATAACTTTAGGCTTACCCGACGGCTTATCGATGGATCTGCCGCTGCGTTTGAAATACCAGTCGCGGAACGACTGCTTTGCAAATTTAGGAATTTTCCGCTGCTGAGCTATTCCGCCAGCAAACTTTGCAAAATTATTAAGACCGGGAGTAGACATAACGAAATTCACCAGTCCCGGAATTTTCGATGCGATCTTCCCCCACCAGTAAATAAGTCCCATTGAATATGCAGCCATAGGACGTGCTTTATAGCCATAGTAGTGTGAGAGAAATTCTGCTTTATAGGTTGCCATATCGACATTAACGGGACAATCGTTTTTACAGCCTTTGCAGGCAAGACAAAGATCAAGGGCTTCTTTTACCGGTTCACTATTCCAGCCGTCTTTGAGTTCTTTTCCATTCAGCATTTCAAAAAGCAATCTTGCCCGCCCCCGGGTCGAGTGCATTTCTTCATGAGTTGCCATATAGCTCGGGCACATTGTGCCGCCTTCTTCGCGCCTGCACTTCCCGACCCCTACGCACCGGAGAGCAGCATCCGCGAAGTTGAAATTATCTTCAGGGTACTTGAAAACCGTATCATATACAGGGGGATTATAATCGGGACCAAGTCTCAGGTTCTCATCAATATCATAAGCATCAATCACTTTCCCGGGATTCATCTTCCAGTCAGGATCCCATATCGATTTATATTCTCTGAACGCATCTATTAGTTCTTTCCCATACATTTTAATAAGCAAAGGACCTCTTGCCTGACCATCGCCGTGCTCACCTGATAAGGATCCGTTATAACTTACAACGAGGTCAGCAGCCTCATTCACAAATTCCTTGAATAATTTTATTCCCTCAGCTGTACGTAAGTTAAAGGTGATTCTGCAATGGATGCAGCCCTGTCCGAAATGTCCATACACTGAAACATCATAACCATATTTCTTCATAAGCTTTTTAAGATCACGCAGATAATCACCCACTTTCTCAGGTGCAATGGCGGAATCCTCCCAGCCGGGCCAGGTGGACTTATTTCCCGGTACCTGGGCTGTTGCACCAAGTCCTGATTCTCTGATCTCCCATACTTTTTTCTCTTCATCTTCGTCATCATAGAGTTTCATTTCAGGGGGATTATCACCTTTTTTTAGTGCCTCCATACAATTCTTTGCTTGTCCATCTGCTTTTTCTTTAGTTTCGCCTCCGAACTCTACCAGCAGCCACCCGCCGCCCTCAGGCAGCAGTTTGGTATCCTGAATATTCATCCCTTTCTTTGTCATGTAATCTATGAGAAGGTTGTCAATTCCTTCAAGTCCAATCGGCTTAAACTTGAGTATCTCTGGAACATGGTCGCCGGCAGAAAAAACATCCGGGTAACCGAGTACAAGGAGAGAACGCTTCCTGGGACTATCAACGAGTTTCAGTTTTGCCTCAAGTATTACGATGCATGTAGATTCCGATCCTATTAAAGCTCTGGCAACATTAAAATTCTTTTCCGGCAGAAGATCATCGAGGTTATATCCTGAAACTCTGCGCGGAATATCGGGGTATCGTTTTCTTATCAGTTCAGCATAATTATCTCTTAATTTTTTTAATCTCTTGTATATATCAGCTTTTCTTCCGCCTT
>DATFVA010000209.1:0-3890 GCA_035260565.1 Ignavibacteriaceae bacterium
AATCCTTTCCAAAGGATGTACCGACAGTGTACCGACTGGGGAAAAAAGACGGGAACACACCAGAACAACAAAAATCCTCCTGCTTTGTAATCAGCCGGTCGGCGGTTCAAATCCGTCCGCCAGCTCGAAAAACCCCGGAAATAAGCACTTTTATTTTTGGGGTTTTCTTTTTTAAATCTTATCAGAACTCTTCCGATGCGAAAAAGTCCCGATGATTTCAATTAAAAATCGATGGTAATAGTATCTGCAGCAAATGAAGGTTAAATGGCAAATTGGTAAAACTAAGAGCTTAACCTTTTCAGTTTGTTTTGATAATAGCCCAGGTATAAATTTTTGATTTCATCTTTTAAAAATGATCTTGAAACCATCTTAGTAACCCGCTCAGTTTTGTTTAATAATTCAGAATACAAAACATTAAATCTCTTATCATTTATTCCAATCCTTTTAGCAAATTCTTCAAAATCGGGTTTAGTATATTTCGAACCGGCTTTATACGCTCCGGTTACAAAGTCATCCTTGAACAGTTCTAACGCAAAATCTTTTTCACCAGGAACATGGACTGAAGTATTTAATAAATCATAAAAAGGTGTCAACAAATAATCTCCGTACTTTTCATTTCTAAATAAAGAAAAATTCCTTAGGTGAGAATCCCCGTTGGAGAATAAATAATTAAAAACCATCACCTTATAATATTTTTCTATTTCGACAGCATATGCGTTGATATAACGCTTCATCAACCCGGCTATTTCTTCATAACTGAAATCGTATTTATAATTTTTACCATGAGTCTCTTCCGTCCTTCCGGCTACCTGTGCAAAATCTTCCTGCAATAATTTGGTATTATTCGTCATTACGTCAAATCTTTTCGTAATGTATGCTATTTCTCCATCGCTAAAAAAGATAATACCATTTTCAGCAGTTCTTATGTCATATATTTGTCTGGCAATTTGCATCGTGAGATTTTCATTAGCGGGTACTTCTTCCAGATTTTCAAATTGTCCGGATGGTATTGGCTTTAAAATGTATTCTCCCTGTTCTTCAGTAAGCTTTAGCTCTTTATCTTCGAACTTCAGAGAATGCTTTATTTGTATTCCCGATATAGAAAGTTTCCCACTCTGTTCTCTCTTTATTTTGTTAAACTCAGGTCTTGTAAAGTCTAAGATATGATTTACTCTCTTACCATTAAATAAATTTTTTATGCAGCTGCCACAATAAGTTTCATATCCGGGTTTTAAACATCCAGGGCAATTTTCAATTTTCATAATACTTCCTTGACTGTTACACCACCGATAGTATCCTTACCGGCAGTTTTTAACAATCTTGTAAAATTATCATTCTCATCAATCTTCAGAGTTCTGCATTGAAGTTCTTTATTATCACCTTCAGCCAATAACCCAAAAAAGAATGGAAACAGATGTTCTGAAACGAAGGCTTCTTTCCTTTTAGGAAAACTTAAACTTATAGCTGGACAACTATCATCCCGGAGATAGTCATCTGAGTATTGAAAATAATATTTCTCATTCTCCTTTTCCAAGGTGCCAACCATAGAATTATTGTAATAAACTTCAGCTTTTTTTAACGGCATTATTTCACCTTAATAACTAATTCTAATCCCAATGCATCTGATATTTTCTGAAGCTGATCAAACGTAGGATTACCATTACCATTTTCTATATTTATAAGACTTCGCAATCCAATATCTACGATTTCGGATAAATCCTTTTGTGTAATATTGAGATACTTTCGTCTCTCCCTTATTATATGTCCTATTTCTTTCTTTTCCATTGGTTTATATGCAGTTTGTTGCACATTTCATTTATTATTTAGGCCAATAATAGTTAAAAGAATTGATAAGTGCAACATATTGCATATTCGTTGGAAATAGATTCTAACCAACCTACTAAACAGTATAATGTGCAATACATTACGCTTTTGTTTTTGGTGCCTAAGGAAATCCGGCGGATTTTAGAAAAACAGTTGGCGATAGATCTCAGTTCCGTCTCCAGACAAACAGTGCAAAAATTTATTTCAGGTATTTTCTCAGGGCCAAAAGAGCGTCCACATTATATCATCGGACTTTAAAAGCAGCATTCAATAAAGGCAGGAGATTTAATACTACTAAAAACCTTCTCAGATAGAAAATGGAAAGTTTTGGCGCGGCGGTTCAAATCCGTCCGCCAGCTCAGCCTGGTCCCCGTCTGTTTGCAGATTTATCGTAGCTCTATTATATCTACTCTTCGCTGCCTCGTTCAATTTTACTAATGAATGATTGATAAAACAGATAGAAGTTCAACTGAATACAATACTTTTCTAACGTAGAAATTAAAATTTGACGCGTGTATCCGAAGTATACGATATGACTTTTGATGAATTTTATATTGCAAATGGTACCTCTATACATCGATGAATCACTGGTATTCTTATATTTGAATTCACCTGTTACTATTACATCTTTTTCATCAAACAAATCCGAGAGGTATCTGAAGTACCCATCATAGGAATCAAAATCAGTTATAGCTATATGATAATTTCTATGCTGCGTTGAAAACTTTAATGTCCTATTAGCCAAATCTATAAACACTGGTGAGGTATCCCTCTCCGTATAGCTTTCTTTATTCGGTAATAAGCGAGTATTACTATAATTAAAATTCATAAACGCGGGTTATTCAGTATACTTGATAGCGGAACTGGCAATAGAGCATCTTTTGGAGTATCTTTTAAAAATAAAGACCTTATCGCATTATGATTATCAAGTACTATAAATAAAGCTAAAAGGCCTAAAATCCAGATCAAATACTTCTTTTTCATATAATCTTGTATTTTTCAATGGTGATTCCTCTTTTGTACTATAAATTTGTTCCACCCCTAAACTTGTTCTGAGGTGGTTGTTCTTTCATGTAGCAATGCTATTTTGGCAGGGAGCTGAGGCAAATTGTTTATAAACATTTAACCTGAAGGAGATGTTATAGCTCACAAATCAAAAGTTACCGCCGGAATGACGATGTCCCTGGATGGGTTCACTGCAGGCTTAAATCAAACTTTCGAAAAACCGTTTGGAGACAATTTCGATTCAGAGTTGCTGGATCGCTGGATGTTTGCGGAGCCGGAGAAGTATAAACATACAAAAGAAACAGACGCAATTCTTGATGCAGGCGCATTCATTATGGGCAGCAATATGTTCGGGCCAAAAGACAAGAGGGATAATCCGGAATGGAAGGGCTGGTGGGGCGATAATCCTCCCTATCATGCTCCTGTTTTCGTGCTCTCCCACAAAGAGCAGGAACCGATCGGAATGGAAGGTGGGACGACGTTTATCTTTGTGTCTGACGGGATTACATCTGCGCTTTCAAAAGCGAAAAAAGCAGCAGGAAATCGAGATGTAAAGATTATGGGTGGCGCGAATACCGTCAACCAATACCTGGCGGCGGAACTTATTGACGAGCTGTGGCTTCATATAGCTCCGGTGACTTTAGGCGCAGGCACCCGACTTTTTGATGGAGTGTCTGATCTCGCTCTGGAACCAGTCGAAGTAAGTGGAAGTGGCGTGGTGACACATATTAGGTACAACGTTTTAAAATAGAATCTGCCGCCTGATTATTTGAGATTGAAATCGAACAGGTGCTCATCAAGGTAGTTATCGAGGTTATCCATGTACTCGAAACAAGCCGGAAACTTGTTATCCAGGGATATTCATCGCTTGAAAATTAATAGATGAAACGCCTGACGAGGTTTGGCTGCATACTGTTGATACACCGTTTTTCGGAACTATCAAAAGGATCCGTCTTTTTGCACATATACTTTTTCATACCTCACACCATTGCGGCCAAATTTCATCCGCTTTAATCAAAGGGAAAAAGTGAACCTGCCTTCTGATTTCATCGTTATTCTGG
>DATFVA010000210.1:0-2449 GCA_035260565.1 Ignavibacteriaceae bacterium
CTCTGTTTAATAAGTAACGGCTGGATCATGCTGGGAAAGGTAAAGGAAGGTCTACTCCCCCGGAAGACAACCTTTAATATTCTGCTGTCTGTTCTGATCAATTGAATCTTTCCGTAAATGGACTCAAAAATCTATAAATGATCAGTGAAAATATAACTAATTAGAGAATTTCTTAATAGTGTCTGAGGGAGAATTTTATTATAAGCCGCACCGGGACAATCGCCTCTGCCAGCAGCCTGCAATGCAGAGGAAACAACCCGGTGCCGGTACAATGAAGTTACCTGTCAACGAATACTTATGCTGCTTCGGGAGTATCCAGCTTTCTAAGATCTGAGTATAGTTCATCATCCGTTAATTCGTGATCAACGAGATTCCCTGCAAAGTAGGCTTCGTAGGCACTCATATCAAAGTAACCATGTCCGCATAAATTAAACAGGATAGTTTTATCAGTGCCCTCTTCCTTAGCTTTCAGCGCCTCTCTTATAACCTGTGCAATTCCGTGATTTGCTTCTGGCGCGGGAATTATTCCTTCTGCACGGGCGAACTTAACCCCGGCCTCAAAGCATTCAATCTGCTGAAGAGCAGATGCTTCTATAATTTTATCTTTCAGAAGCTGACTAATTATTGCACCTGCTCCATGATAGCGTAACCCGCCGGCATGGATAGGTGCAGGCACGAATGTATGTCCCAGCGTGTACATAGGTAAAAGGGGCGTCAGTCCTACAGTATCGCCGAAGTCATAGCGGAATTCTCCCCTGGTAAGTTTGGGACAGCTTGCAGGTTCCACGGCAATACATCTTATGTTTTTATTCTCACGTAGATTATACCTCAGGAAAGGAAATGCAATTCCCGCAAAGTTAGAACCTCCTCCAAACGGGGCAATTACAATATCGGGAAAATCCCCCGTCATCTCCAGCTGTTTTATCGCCTCCTGACCTATAACGGTCTGATGCATAAGCACGTGGTTAAGAACACTGCCGAGCGAGTATTTAGCTCCTTTAGTAGTGGCTGCCTTCTCAACAGCTTCCGAGATTGCTATCCCGAGACTTCCCGGTGAACCGGGATCCTCTGAAAGTATTTTCCTGCCGGAATTTGTTCTTTCACTCGGAGATGAATATACTTCAGCTCCATAAGTGTTCATCATAATTTTTCTATAAGGTTTCTGGTTGTAGCTTATCCTGACCATGTAGACTTCACATTCGAGTCCGAACTGATTGCAGGCAAAACTTAGAGCACTTCCCCATTGTCCCGCACCGGTTTCTGTTACAAGTTTTTTTGTACCTTCCTGTTTATTATAAAATGCCTGAGCAATTGCAGTGTTCGGCTTATGAGAGCCGGAAGGACTAACACCTTCGTACTTATAATATATTTTCGCTGGTGTATCCAGCAGTTTTTCCAAGCCTGTTGCCCTGTATAGGGGAGTAGGTCTGTACATCTTATAAACTTTCCTTACATCATCAGGAATTTCAATATATCTTTCCTTCGATACTTCCTGTTTAATAAGCTCCATAGGAAAAATGGGAGCGAGGTCATCCGGGCCGATAGGCTGTTTTGTTCCGGGATGAAGAGGAGGCAGCACGGGATTGGGCATATCTGCCTGGATGTTATAATAAACATCCGGCATTTCTGATTCATTCAGCAGGATTTTTTTAGTAATACTCATAGCATTACTCCTTATAATAAGTTATTAAATGATTTGTATTAAGGTCTTAGAAAGAGTTTACGCGTAAGCGTATATAAGTGAAATATTAGCGGCGCCAGCGCCAGATAGGTAATCCGGCTGGATTAAAGAAGTTATATTTGAAGGTTGTACTGCTCAATTCATTTACCAATAGATTTCGTACGTAATATATTTTTTAAAATTGTCTATGTCAATAGCGGCTGATGGATGGCGGTGTGAAAAAGCCCTAAAAACAGACTTGAATGTGGTATAGCGGAATGTTTGAATAGCCTGCTTTCGATGCACTCCGGTGTTAACCCGGACTGTAATCATGTAAGGCTGCGTGAAATGGATGGCGGTGTAATTATTCAGTATTGTTCCCTGCTTTAATAAGCGAGTGTTTATCAGCACTCTGACAATTTTGAGCTTCATCAACAATCGAGGCTTCTTCTCACCATATATTTTGTCTGATAGAAGATACAATACTTGAAAGGTGAAAGTACTATGAAAAATTTGATGAAATATGTTTCCGGTACATATTATCCGGCGGTTATGATATTTCTTTTTATGATTTTGCAGCCTGTATACGCATCAGGCAGTAACGACACTCTGAGGGACAGGATTGAAAAAGCCATTACAAGCAGATATGATCCATCTGAAATTCAGGTAAAAGCAGACAATAATGGCAGGGTTATTCTTCAGGGAGACGTGAATTCGCTTTACGACAAGTACCGGATATATGAGTTAGCCTCGTATGTTCAGGGTGTAAAACAGATAGACAACCACATC
>DATFVA010000211.1:0-4400 GCA_035260565.1 Ignavibacteriaceae bacterium
AATTGCGGAGCGTATAAATTTTATACAGGATGTTACCGTTCAGCAGTTTCAGATAGAAACCGACGACAGCGGGAATGCATACCTTGCAGGCAACTTACTGGATTCTACGAGCTTCGGAGAATTGCACGCTAATGGACCTCAATGGATATACGATTTTTTTGTAACGAAAATAGATCCGGATGGGAACTTTATATGGCTGAACGAGATTCCGCAGGGAAATCCGCTTGGCGATGCTTTTGTGGGAAATGATAATTTTTTATCATGCGACGCGGATGGGAATACTTATCTTACAGGTACTTTCAGGGGAACAATAAATTTCGGTGACAGCCTGGTGCTTACTCCCCTGAATTATGATGATATCTTTGCAGTGAGCTATGACAGAAATGGTGTTATTGAATGGGCTAAAGCAGCGGGCAGCGATTTATATGACGTTGGCTGCAGCATAACTCCCGGTGAACCGGGGAACTATTATTTATCGGGACTGACAGGTCAAAACTTTGTTTTTGACACAATATCAGGTACCGGGGAAATTTATAATCTTTATCTCGCAAAGCTAAAATCTGAGAGCACGGTCATTACAGGAAATGAAAATACGGCGGAAAGAACAAGACCTTATAAATTTACCCTTATGCAGAATTATCCCAATCCATTTAACCCTTCGACAAAAATAAAATATTCTGTTGCTGCTTCTGAGTTCATAAGTCTTAAGGTGTATGATATCCTAGGTAAAGAAATTGCAGTCCTTGTGAACGAATATAAACCGGCAGGAAATTATGAAGTAAACTTTTATGCATCAAAGCTTTCGGGAGGAGTATATTTTTACAGGCTGCAGTCAGGTACTGCCGTACTGGCAAAGAAAATGATAGTTCTGAAATAAGGAAGATCTTCCGATACACGAGATTAATTATTGGCTTTAGCCGCATATTAAAATTATTTATCTTTCGCTTTAGCTTTATACACTTCATCTTTACGGCGAGGTGGGAAAATAATTAAATCAGTAATTCTCTTCCGGGGAAGGCAGAAAAGATTAGAACCTCAAACCTGATTGAAATAGCCGGGCTGTTCCTGAAACTCGGAGCGATTGCTTTCGGCGGGCCTGCAGTGCATATCGGGATGTTCGAAGATGAAGTTGTAAATAAACGTAAATGGATGGACCGGCAGCATTTCCTTGACCTGGTAGGTGCGACGAACTTAATTCCAGGTCCAAATTCAACTGAGATGGCCATTCATATCGGTTACCACAAAGGAGGAATTCCGGGAGCATTCATCGGGGGAATATGCTTTATGATCACTTCTGTAGTGATCACCGGGGTGCTGGCTTATTTTTATCTTCTTTATGGAAGTCTGCCTTCTGTAGAACCATTTCTCTACGGCATAAAACCTGCGGTAATAATCATTATCCTGAATGCTGTTTACAAACTTGGAGTTAAAGCCGTAAAAGGTGAGGGGAATGTTTTGAGAGTGAAGCTGGTAATGATTGCCTTTATCGTGGCTGCATTAAACCTGTACGGACTAAATGAAATTTACTCCTTACTGGCAGGAGGCATATTCGGAGCTTTATTTCTTTTAGTACCGCAGATAAAATTGAGTTCATTCTCTCCTTTAATTTTAATTCCATTACTCATACTGAATACGGCAGCACAGACGATTGAAAAAACTGCTGTTTCGCTTTCAAAATTGTTTTTTACTTTTCTGAAAATAGGAGCTGTCTGGTTTGGAAGCGGATACATTCTTGTAGCCTACTTCAATGGGGAATTTGTCCAGGGACTTCACTGGCTCACAAGGAAAGAGCTGCTGGATGCAATTGCGGTGGGGCAGTTCACCCCGGGTCCTCTTCTCTCCTCTGCAACCTTTATCGGCTACCTGATTGCCGGAGTACCCGGGGCGGTATTAGCAACAGCAGGAATAGTTATACCCTCATTTGTTTTCGTTTTAATACTAAATCCTATTGTTCCGCGGATAAGACAATCGGTTTATCTATCAAAATTTTTAGACGCGGTGAATGTCAGCGCTCTGGCAGTTATGTTTATAGTTGCAGTTAAATTAGGCGCAGAGGTTATAATTCCTGCTGCAGGTTTCAGCTGGAAAGCCCTGTTAATTGCTCTTTTAAGTGCTACAGCATTTGTATCATTCAAAAGAATAAATTCCGCTTATGTAGTATTCGGCGGAGCAGCTTTAGGATACATTCTCTCCTTAGTATGAATTCAGCATTCCGGTATTAATGACGAACAAAGTGTTAATTCAAATCTCCTGAGCTTATCTTCTCGCTTAACTTCTCATCATCCATATATTCGGCGTCGACTTTGAAATCTTCCTTCCAATAAATCTCTAAATGAATTATAATCCATTTCTTTCAGACAATTTTAAATACTCACAGCCCGGAATTTATTTTTACAAATCCGGTTAACGAAATTCCCGCGAAAGGGGAAAAGTAGTTTTTGGATAGTCAACGGGATACATCAAATTGCTTCCATACGATTAATATCACAGCAGCAGGACTGAACACACATAAATCCTGCCGCTTTTTATACTTTACGCACCGTTAATCAATCATTCTATAAAGGAGATACCGATGAAGACAACAAATATTCTCACCGTATTATTTATGCTTACGGCTGCTATTTATTTTTCCCCCGTATATGCACAAGATTACGGCGGAAGACCTTTAACTGCCCAATTATCAGGCGATAATGTTGTTCCTGCTCCAGGCGATAGTGATGGTACAGGGACTGCAACGTTTACTCTTAATCCAGGGCAGGGAGAAATAACTTATAATATATCCGTTTCTAACGTAGATAATATTACAGGTATTCATATTCATAAAGCTGATTCTACTTCCGCGGGTCCGGTTGTGATTCCTCTCACCTCATCCGGCGAGCTGAGCGGTACAGTAAGTGATATAGATAAAGCAATGATGCAGGATATTATGAAAAACCCATCCGGGTATTATGTTCAGATCCATAGTACTGATTATCCGAACGGGGCAGTCAGAGGTCAGCTAAGCAAGTAAAAAAAATTCCCCTCCTTAGCGGAGGGGTTTTCTTTCTGTGTGAATGCAGCAGTTATTATAAAATAAAAAATTAAAAAAGACCACCTGTACAGGCAGCGCATATGTATTTTTTAATTTTCGTTCCTATCAAGGTAGCCGAATAAACCGTTTTCTTCATCATTAGGGCCTGCAGTAAAGTAAATCCTGTTCCCAACCTGGGGAATTGATTGTGTAGTGAATAGTGCCCATAGACCATCGATAGAAATAACACGATTATCATTGTCCCGCAGCTGTCCCATAAATTGTCCCGATTCCCTGAAGACATTGATTTTTCCGTCGCCGAAATTACCAATCAGGATTGTATGTCCGAACTTCCCATCAGATCCTTCTGCAATTCCCCAGGGTGAATTAAGAGTACCGTGGGAGGCAAACCTTGAAACGAAATCTCCGCCGTTAGTATATATATCTACAAAGCCCCTGGCAGGTCCGCTATCGTCATCCTCGTTATCAGGTCCTTCTTGTTTCGCATAAGTGACATAAAGCTTTCCGTTTATACTTTTAATATTAAAGGGGGCATATCCCTGCGGTATACCCGGATCTGTAAACGACATCCCGCTTACCAGGGCAAAATTAGTATCAAATACGTCAATCCGGTTCTGTTTAAAATTAGCAGCATAAAGGAAATAATCATCACCATTCTGTGCAAGTTCTAATCCTTTATAAACAGATTCATCTGATGACTGATCGGATACAACCACTGCAGTAGATCCCAGTGTTGGTTCCCAGGCTGAAACTATGCCGTCTTCACCAACAAAAATAAACCTGCCGGCATTTCCCCCCGGTGTCTTAAAGAAAGAAGTAGGATTAAAGACAACGCCGGTGGGTGATCCTCCGGGAACATTACCGACCGTTGGAATTGTAACCGGGTTAATTACCTGATTTCCATCAGGATCATAAATTGTGGAAAGACCTGTATGATTAGCTGAGATCCAGAATCTTCCTGTGGGAGTAACAGCAATACCCCATGCATTTATAAGGTTCGGGTCAATACGCGAACCGGGAAACGGAATATCTGAAACAAGATTGGACTGAGTATAATTTGAAAGTCCATTTTTTGCAAGTGAACCATTTGCATTATCGGAGGAAGCAACAGGGTTTCTTTCAGAACATCCGGCAGCGGCAAGAAGTAAAACAAATAGGGCTAAACCAGCAAAAAGGACATACACACTTTTCCTTTCCATAAAACCTCCTAAATTATATGTTATTGTATTAATATTGAGTTTATCTACTTGAATCTTAAACAAGTTCTAAACTATCTGCATTTAGTAATAAGTACTTTTTGTAAGTGACATGACCGGACAACTGAAGTGCTTTTAAGCACTAAGAAGAAAGAATGGGATAGAATAATAAG
>DATFVA010000212.1:0-4545 GCA_035260565.1 Ignavibacteriaceae bacterium
ACGTATTCGCCGGCAGGACCTCTTCCTATCGATATTCCTCCGTCAACAAAATAAAGCGCCCCGGTTACGAAACTGGCTTCATCAGAAGCAAGGAATGCAAATACATTTGCAATCTCTTCCGGGTTTCCACGCCTTCCCATAGGAGTACCTTTTAAAATATCTGTCTCCATTTCTACGGTCATAGGACTCACATCAGTATCATGCCATTGAGTATCTGTAGGGCCGGGACAAACAACGTTAGCCCTCACTCCGTACTTTATCTGTTCAAGAGCCACGCCTCTTGTAAATGCAATCATAAAACCTTTTGAACCGCCGTACGGTGAGCAGTCGGGCTGCCCGATAGTACCTGCTTCAGAACCAGTACAGACAATATTTCCCCTGCTCTTTTGAAGATAAGGCAGAGCGAATTTAGTCATAAGGAATGCCGATCGGGTATTCATCTTCATCATATAATCAAAATCATCTACGGGAAAATTTTCTGTGGATGCTACTGTTTGAAATGTACCGGCGTTATTTACCAGGATATCAAGTTTACCGAATGTATTGATTGCCTTTTTTACACAGGATTCTGCCGTCCCTGCTTCTGAAATATCTCCTTCGAACGCCGTGGCCTCTCCTTTCTCCTCCTTTATTTCATTTACTACTTCCTCAACAGGGTCTGAAGGAAGCCCGCATACAATTATCTTAGCCCCTTCCGATACAAATTTCTTGCAAATTGCTTCGCCTATTCCTGTAGCCCCGCCTGTTATAATTGCAACTTTATCCTTTAATCTGTTTGACATTGTGCTGCCTGTTTTTTTTTATAAATCTATCTTAATCGTAAATTATATTTGGTGATTCATATCGCTTAAAATTTTTAGTACATTTGATGAGGAAAAATTACAGAGACTGCAAACGCAGAATTGGGCGGAACAGCACTTCCTCCCTGTAAAGCGAAATGGTGTTTCGCTTACCATAACAATTAAATGAAAGATATCCTATTGCCTGACTATATAAAATCTTCGTCAGTTATAAAATCTGCCGGGAATAAACCAAAGATAATTGATGAATTTATCGGGAGAGTTAACTCGAAATCGACTGAGGTGAGCATCGCTAAGATGTCGAGTCCTGAAGGATGGTTCGAGCCGGGACAAACTCCCGATTTTGATGAGTATACAGTAGTGCTCACAGGAATGCTGCGGGTTACAACAAAGGACGCTGTGTATAATGTTAAAGCCGGCGAAGCGATAATTACATATAAGGGAGAATGGATACAGTACAGTACCCCTGAGTCTGGAGGAGCGGAATATATTGCCGTGTGCCTGCCCGCATTTGCTCCGGATACAGTGCATCGTGACGCCTGAGTGATGGGTAAAAAAGTGACGGAAATTGGAATTTTTATGAACCATAAACGGATCAATTAATGCTTTCAACAACGCTATTCAGATCAATTGCGTCCTGCGAGGTAAACGCCTGGCAGGATATGTACAATGCAGCCGGAGAAGAGCTGTCTGATAAATTCGGTATCAAGGTATTTTCAATCGGTTCCGCGTGCATTTCGTTAGTAAAAAATATCGATATTCTAGGCTTCAACCGTGTAATAGGTTTAGGACTATTTCAGACTGCAACCGAGCAGATGGTTGACATTATTATTTCCAAGTATAAAGATGCTGGGATAGGCAGGTTCTTTATACAGATTCATCCTGAAGCTGCGCCGGGACAGTTGAAAGACTGGTTTGAGAAGCGGAATATTCATCATTATAATAACTGGGTGAAGCATTATAGAAGCGTAGAAAATCCTCCTGTGGTGGAAACAGACCTGGAAATACGGGAGGTGAGCAGCAGCAAGGAAGCACAAAGATTCGGAGATATTATAACAGATAGCTTTCAGTGGCCGGGAGAAATGAGCTCATGGTTCACAAATCTTGTAGGAAGAAAATGCTGGAAGACTTACCTTGCCTTTGAGGGTGACGACCCGGTTGCCGCCGCCTCATTATATATTAAAGACGAATGCGGATGGCTTTCATTTGCCAGCACTCTGCCCGGCTGGAGGGGCAAAGGCGCACAGTCTGCCCTTATTGCCAGGAGGATCCAGGATGCAGCCGAACTTGGATGCAAGGTGCTTACTGTGGAAACTGCTGAGGACAATGAGCAGAAAAGATCACAATCCCTTTCCAACGTTCAGAAAGTGGGATTTGAAGTCGCATTCATCCGCCCTAATTTCCTCTGGAAAGCATAGAGTTAAAAATTAGACCTGCGCTTTACTTTCACCCGCCAGGGCTGGCTATTTTCCTGTATTTCTGGAAAATTTTGAAATTACGAATAAACGTCACTTAATGGGAGGCAGGAGTTCTGTTTTGAGGATACTGTTATATTTTTTGCGCCTGGTAAATGTGAAGAGGATAAGAAGAAATAATCCTGCCAGGAGGAACCCTGATAATGACGATGTTAGCTCATCGTTAAAAATCATCATACCTGCTGCTGTGCCAAACACTATAAGGAAAACCGGAACTCCGTAAAGTAGAAACGCAGCTTCCAGGATTCTGCTTCCCTTTACCGATATTCTAACCCTGTCCCCCTCCCTCCCTCCGAAAGAATTTTCAACCGATAAAGTTCTACTTCCTGAATCATCGTTCCTGCATACTATTTTTGCTGTGCATTCCCTGCAGTTCCCCTGGTCTGGCAGAGTAATTTCGGCAATCCCATTCCGGACTGATGCAATGGTTCCTTCTTCTATGAATTTCTCATCAAACATTTTCATGGCCCGCTGTTACTGCTTCCCTTGTCCGGATAAAATCGATGGCTTTTGTGCTGCATTTATCAAGCGGAATCTTTGATATGTCCAGCTTGGTATAATCTATAATTGCAAGGTTGTTTTCCATTATCACTCCACCTTCAGATTTGCGGGCACAGATCTGGCAGCCGATGCAGGAAACCGTGCAGACTTTCCGCGAGGTCTTAGGGTCATCCTGGTTCTTACAAATAACGAATAACTCCCTGTCCTGCTGATGCATCTCAATAATGCCGCGGGGACAAGCTTTTACGCATAGTCCGCATCCGGTACATAATTCATCAATCACTACCGGTAGACCATTCTCATCCATATACATAGCATTGAACTGGCAGGCAGTTACGCAGTCGCCGCCACCCAGGCATCCATACATACAGAGTTTTTCCCCTCCCGATACAAGAGCTTGTACTGCGCAGTTTTGGGGACCTGAATATCGTGCTTCCTTATACGCTGCTTCTTTCTTTCCGCCCCGGCATAAGACCCTGGCTCTCATAATAACAGCGTCTCCGCCGTCAATGCCGAGTATCGAAGAAATATCATCAACCACATCCTTACCGCCAACAGGACAGCCGTTAGGAGCGGCTTTCCCTTCAACTAATTTCACAGCAAAATCGTAACACCCGGCATTTCCGCATGCACCGCAATTCGCATTTGGAAGTACTTCATTTATCTTCCCTATTTTCGGATCTTCTACTACGCTAAGTCTCCTGTCGGCAATGGCTAGTGCTCCGGCTAAGAATAATCCCAGTCCTCCCATAGTTGAAACTGCTATAATTACTATCGCATCCATTTCTACCTCAACATATATTTTCTGAAGCCTGACGAAAAATATTCTTTATCATACCGGTCTATTATATATACTTCTGCATCAGCGAGATTCTCAGCCAGGCGTATTCCTGCTTCCGGTCCCATTACAAATATTCCCGTCGCCAAAGCATCCGCAGTCATATCATCATCTGCAATCACCGTAACACTTTTACAATGCATTGATGGGTAGCCGTCGGCAGGATTAATTATATGACAATATCTTATCCCATCCTCTTCAAAGTACTGCTCATAGTTCCCGGAGGTTGCGACAGCTTTCCCGTTTAATTTTAGTTCCCGGACAATTCCGCTCTCATTATTAGGATCCCTGACCCCTATTACCCAGTCGTTTCCCAGCTGCCTTATCTCGCCGCCGGCATTAATCAATGCATTCCCGATTCCATTTTCTTTTAGGATATCTATGCCCCGGTCAACTGCATAGCCTTTTGCAATGGCCCCAAGGTTGAACCTCACATTATTTTCCTTTCGCAGCATGCCCCCGGGAAGCAGGGAAATGTTCTCCCATCCGCAGCAGCACAGTGCTTTCTTTATATTTTCATCTGAGGGACGTGCCGGACTGCCTCCCTCACCAAACCCCCATAAATCAGTGAGAGAATCCAGCGCAACATCAAAAGTCCGGCCCGTAATTTTCCATATGTCGTTGCATTCTTCAAGCAGGTTAAACAGCTCATCGTTGATGATAAAACAATCCGATAGGGAATTATTTATCTGGCCGATAATACTCCCCTCTTTATAAGCGGAAAACAAATTGTCAATTCTCCTGAATTCTTCAAATACCCTGCTTGCTGCGTCTTCAGCTTTCTCCGTATCGTCATCCCTTATTTTAATTTCGACAATGGTTCCGAGAACTACCGATGTCCTTTTTATCTCAGAAGGGTTATCCCTTCCGGTATACGCAAAATAGAAACCTGCTGCAAAGAGAATAGACACAACAATATATTGTATGGTAT
>DATFVA010000213.1:0-22312 GCA_035260565.1 Ignavibacteriaceae bacterium
GATACATGTAGAACTCCTGTGCGCGAAGGAATCAAGAATCCATATTGAAGCCAATAACCTGGGGATTATTATACACCCTGTAAAAGCAGGTGGTTATTTCCATCCATTTTCCTCTCTCAGGCTTGCTTTTATTATCAGTAAAATGAACTTTGATATCATTCATACCCACGCCTCAAAAGATTTATGGGTGCTTGTGCCTTCACTGCAGTTTCTCAGGAAAAGGATACCCGTACTTCTTACAAAGCATATCGGTTCGTTTATTGAGAAAAAGGATGTACTGCACCGCCGGCTCTACAGGTACGTGACTAAAGCAATTGCGATAAGCAGCATGATCAGGAGAAATATACTTGAGACCACGCCTTTGAAAGACGATCAAATTGTGCTTATCCCGAATGGTGTGGATACCGAAAAATTTGATCCCCGGCGCGTCAATGGCGATAAAGTAAGGGATGAATTTGATGTTAAGAAAGATGATTTGTTAATCGGAATGATGGCCCGGTTTAGTCCTGGCAAAGGCCACGAGGAATTTATTAAAGCTTCAGCGGTTTTGAATAAGGAGTATAAAAATCTGCGTTTTATCATTATAGGCGAAGCAAGCCGCGGTGAGGATTTGTATGAGCAGAAGATAAAGGCTTTTGCCGACAAATCGGAATTGCAAAATTTAATATTTACAGGCTACAGGAGCGATATCCCGGAACTCCTGGCTGCTATAGATATATTTGTATTTCCGTCTCACGCTGAAGCATTTGGTATCGCTCTGATAGAAGCAATGGCGATGGAGAAACCTTCTGTCTGTTCTGCTTCCGAAGGGGTGCTTGATATTGCAATGGATGGGAAAACTTCATTGCTGTTCGAAACCCATAATGCAGGAGATCTTACTGAAAAAATAAAAATATTAATTACAAACCCGGATAAAAGGGTATCCTTTGCTCTTGCAGCAAGGCAGAGGGTGATTGAAAACTTCAATATTGACATCGTTACTGACCGGATATGCGCGCTTTATGAAGAATTGACCTGATGTGTTTTTTAGCTAACTCACAAATATAAAAGAAGTTAGCCCATTGTGACATTCATAACTATTTAATAAACTTAATGTGGTATTTTTTAAAGCACAATGAAAAAGAGAATAACATTAACCCCGGGAGGAGAAAAAATGAAATATCTACTAACAATTCTTTTCACATCACTGCTCTTTGCAGCATGCTCAACCTCGAAAACGGTAACAATGGATCCCGCACGTTATGATCCGTGTACCCAGCAGTCTGATTTAGCATCAAATGATGTTTTTACAGGCGAAACGGTTGACAATGTCGTAATAGATCAGCAGAGCGGACTGGTTTACGTCACAATGGATGTCAGAGCTTATTGCAGCTCTGCATTAAATATGGAAATGCAGCAGAATGAAAACCAGATTACACTGATGGTGTCAAACACAAATACTGCAAGTGATAACTGTGTCTGCATAAAGAAGGCAAGAACAGCTTTCAGGGATTTGGCACCTGGTACTTATGATCTTAGAATCACCGATAAAACAGGGCATAAACTACTGGACCAGGAAAGCATAACTATTCCAGAATAAATACACCCGCAAAGTCTGCTATCATTACAAGCCGGTTTTATACCGGCTTTATTTTTTCTATTTTGTAACCTCCTCTTAAATATGTAAATTTTTATAAGTTATTAGGAGGAAATATGAGTTTCCCTTTCACAGTTTTTATTCCCTATAACGGCAATTTGAAAATATGGGAATCGGCAAATGCCCTCAGATCTTCAAAAATGATTGAAGAATTATATTTACTGGCAGGTGAATCTGTTAAAGTTCCTAAATCCTCACAGGTCCTAAATACCGAAAATATTTTCAGTACAACAACGCTGAGGGCTTTATCAGAAGAGGCAGACTCAGAATTTATACTTCTGCTTTTGAATCCCTTAGAATTTATATTTGAAAAGTTTTCTCTTAGCAGGTTCTTCGAAGTAGCTGAACTGACAGGTGCTGGATTAATATATTCCGACTTCTATGAACTGAATAAAAGTAATTTGATACCCCATCCGCAGATTGACTATAAACCGGGAAGTTTAAGAGACGATTTTGATTTCGGGGAAGCTGTAGTTATAAGGAAATCAGTGTTGGATGAGTACCTTACCAGTACTACTGATGATTTTACGCAGGCCGGGATGTACAGCTTCAGATTGTTTATTTCAAGGAAGTACCCGGTAATAAGGATTCCTGAATTTTTATATTCGGTAAGAAATTTTAATGATGCACAGTCGGAAGGGAAACAGTTCAATTATGTAGACGCTAAAAACCGGATTGCACAGCTGGAGATGGAGGAAGCGGCAACAAATCATCTCAGGCAGATCGATGCTTACCTGGAGCCTGTGTTCAGTGCTGTCAATACAGCTGTTGAAGATTTTGCTTATACAGCATCGGTTATAATTCCTGTAAAGAACCGTGCAGAAACCATTGCCGATTCTGTAAACTCCGCCTTAAACCAGGAGACAGATTTTTCGTTTAATATAATTATAATTGACAATCATTCAACTGACCGCACAACTGAAATAGTAAAATCAATTTGTGAAAAACACAGCAGGATAGTCCATATAATCCCGGAAAGTTTAAGCCTTGAAATCGGCGGGTGCTGGAATGAAGGAGTGCATAACGAACATTGCGGTAAATATGCGGTACAGCTTGACAGTGACGACCTCTATGCTGATAAGCATACACTCCAAAAAATAATTAATGTATTTAGAGAAGAAAAATGTGCAATGGTTATAGGTACTTATAAACTTACTGATTTTAAATTAAATGAGATTCCGCCGGGAATTATAGACCATAAAGAATGGACCCCGGCAAACGGAAGAAATAATGCGTTGCGTATAAACGGTCTGGGGGCGCCAAGGGCCTTTTATACCCCTGTTATAAGGGAAATCAAATTCCCAAATGTCAGTTACGGAGAGGATTATGCCGTTGCTTTAGCGGTATCCCGGAAATATGAAATCAGCAGAATTTATGAGCAGTTATACTTATGCCGGAGGTGGGAAGGGAATTCCGATTCCCGGCTGTCTGTTGAACAAAAAAATAAATTTAATTCTTATAAAGACACTCTCAGAACTTATGAAATAAAAGCCCGGCAGAGACTAAATGCAGAAAATAAAAAACAACTCACCTAAATCAGATTCCGTCGAAGACGATCTGAAGAAATTAATTAATGAGAGTAAATTCTCCGAAGCAGTTTTGTTTCTGTTTAAGCAGCAAAGTGAAAACTGGGAATTATTAAAAGATGGACTAAGCTCTCTGCATAAAATAGACACTAAAAAATTTTATTTTGATGGATATGAAGTACAGACGCAATTTAATCCACTGCGGATAAATTCTACTATGGCGAATGTCTCTCCTGAGGCAGTAAAGAAACGCCAGTGTTTCCTCTGCATAGAAAATCTTCCCCGGGAGCAGAAGGGTATTATTTATAAAGAAAAGTATATCATCCTTTGTAATCCTTTCCCTATTTTCTCTGTACACATGACGATTAGCAGCATAGAGCATAAACCTCAGAGAATAAAGAAACCATTTGAAGACTTGCTTCAGTTGAGCAAGGATTTTTCAGAACTTACGATTGTTTACAACGGTCCGGAATCGGGTGCTTCTGCTCCGGATCATTTGCATTTCCAGGCTTGCAGAAAAGATTCTCTGCCTATTGATATCGATTATGAGGGGATGAAGAATGAGTTCGGAGAAGAAGTAATAACCGGAGAAGTATCAGTCACAGCAATCGACGATGGAATGAGAAGAATTTTATCGCTGGAAGGAATATCTGATTCGTCAGTGAGCAGGACTTTCAATAGAATCTATAGTTTGTATGCACATATTGCAAAAAGTCATGTTGAACCAATGATGAATATTATCTCCACTTATGAAAATGAATCAGGCTGGAGAGTAATAATATTTTTCAGGAAGAAACATCGTCCGAATGCTTATTTTGAGGAGAATGACGGGAATATACTTGTTAGTCCGGCTTCCATTGACCTTGGCGGAGTTTTAATTACACCACTGGAGAAGGATTTCCGGAAGATCGATAAAGAGCTGATAACCAGTATTTTCAGGGAGGTTTCAATTGGAAAAGAAGAATTCGAATATATAAAAACCAAGCTTAAAGAATAATTTAACACGCTTGTAAAGTTGGATATTGCCGCTAAGACTCTATGACGTAAAAATGCCCGGGATATTTAATTCAAACCAGTAAAAACTTTGATGGCATGACCTTCATAATGTGCTGCGGCCTGCAACCAAAAAGCATATAATCATTCAAGAGACTGTGTGAAAATTCGACCAGGGCATACTGGTTTACTTAATAAAACTTTTCTAAATGTGACATTTTTAAGAACCATATGAGCGAAACACCGTTTCGCTCTGCCTAACTTCTAAAATTCAATTCTACTTAAGCAATTTTATTTTTAGTTCTGCAGCCCTGAAGGTGTCTGCGGGGTAGAGATTATCTTCTCGAATATCTCCCAGCGTTTTGATGGATTATCTTTAGTCCCGCCGTTTTTTTCTACATACTTTTTAACTATATCCTTCCCGAGGTTATAGTTGATGACATAACTTCTGTACCGGTCGATGAAGCTGAGTCGTTTTTCTGCTCTTTCTTTGCTCATTAATTCATATTTCTGCATCCATTTTATAGCTGCCTCTTTATCCCAGTCGCCATTCAGATAATTTCGTGCAGCCTCATTACCTGCGTAGCTTAATTTATCGGTCAGCTCGAGCGCATGGTAGTATTCATCAGCCTGAGAAGAATCAAGACCGGCCAGCGGGAACAGAACTTCCTTCTCAAACTTTATCCTGGAATCACCCGGGAAGGCCATTTCTATTCCGAAATTTGCAGTGCCCTCGGCAATCAATGATTGAGGACTGAAAAGAGGATAAACGCTGAATTCTGCCCAGCCTCTCTGCCTCACCAGATTTTTTTCAAGGAGAGTATTGTAAACATGATGACCGGGATATCCTTCGTGAGCAGCCAGATCAACAGCACGGTCTATATAAATAGGAAGGTCTGTGTTTACCTGGATTACGCTGTATGAGTTGCCCTTATACCAGTTATATCCGCCCCATGGCTTATTGTTAACATATTCGACTTTGAAATTTTCGTCAGGAGGCAGCTGGATATGATCAAGTGTTCTTGTACGGCATTCATTTATAGAAGCAGTAAATACTTTATCAAGTTTGTCTTTAGGAATAATAAACTGGTCCCTGAACTTTTCATACCTGTCAGTTACATTTCCTTTGCCGGGAAGAATACTATCGAGTTCGTTGATAATATTCTGAAAATGGTCTTCTGATAAATGAGGTGCTTCTGCATCGTAGAGAGCTTTGGTTTCATTGTCGAATGAAAGGCGGCCTCCCTTGAGCATAAAAATCTTCGTTTTTGCAGCAAGCATTTGTTTGTATAAAAATCTGAAACGCTGTGTCTGCATCTCATCGGCATTGTATTTTCCCAGGGTGTCCATACTGTCGAGCAGCGCATCAGTTTCAGTATCGAGGTTTTTTAAGTCGTCCTGGTCTGCATGAAATGAACTATCAGGCTTCCATTCATCAGGACCATAATAAGCATCAACATAGTCAGGATCAAACCTGCCGATCCTCAAAATTACTTTTACGTATCTTTCTGCTATAGTATTCATTTTTTTATCCAGTTCAGGAGAAGGTTGTTGTTGTTGTTCTCCGCAGGAAATTAATAAAATTCCTGGCACAAGCAATAAAAATAAATATATAATCCGCATTATTCATCCTTTTTTACAGCTTCTGTTAATTTGAAAATTGAATAACCATATGGTTCCAATGGAATTCCGACCTTATAATTATTAACCGGCAGGCTGCCGCCCAAAATCAGATCTGCGACGGAATCCGCCTTAAATGCATAAGGAAATTCCAAGGGGGTAATAACCCGGGAATTGCTCTTATTTAATACTACCAGTATCCTTTCGTTCAGATCCGAGCGTACGAAAGCATAAATATCTCTCCCGGCTTTAATTGTATAGAAATCGCCGTATCTCAGGGCGGAATTTTCCTGCCTGACTTTTATCAGTTTCCGGACATCCTTTAAGGTTTCTTTTTCCCAATCACTCAGCCCGGCACCGAACCTCATCATTCTCCTGTTATCAGGATCGGCAGCTCCTGTCATTCCAAACTCATCTCCATAATCTATAATCGGTATGCCCGGTATTGTTAATAAATATGATAGATATAGTTTCAATTTGTTGTAGCTCGATTTATTATCCACCTCCGGCGGGTTCTTCCAGCCTATCTCAGCAGCATTTCCTTCATTCAACGAAACGTCGCCGTCGGCATAAGCCATAAATCTTACTTTGTCGTGGCTATCCATAATATTTCCCATCAGATTGTTCACCCCGTAAACAGAAAAAGATTTCTGCATTTGTTCATCAAGCGATTCAAATGATCTTGAAGTATCTATGAATACAGGTATAGCAGTGTCATAAAGGTTAAAATTAAACTGCGCATCAAGCTGACCGTTATTTACATAGGAATTAACCAGCTCATAACTTCCGAATGTTTCACCTATCTGGAAGATATCTCTGTGTTGGGGTATTACAATTTCACTTTTAATCTTCCTGGTTAAGGTCCTCCAGAATTCGTTGGGAATATGTTTAACTGCATCGTGCCTGAAGCCATCGGCATCAGTTACCTGCAGCCACCATACAGCATTGCTTGTCATGGTATCCAGGGCTTCTCTGGATCCTTCATAATCAAAAGAGGGAAGGTAAGGTTCAAACCATGTAGTTAAACGATGATCATCCCACATTCTGAGATTGAGTCTTCCATCGGGAAGTTTGAGATGTCCGAACCAGTTTCTGTGCTCTTTAAAGAAAGGATGTTCTTCGTGGACATGATTTGCAACATAATCGATCAGGATATGTACATTATGATTATGAGCATCGGCAACAAGCTTTTTAAGAAGATCCATATTTCCGAATCTTTCTTCCACTCTTGTTGACGATACGGGCCAATAGCCGTGATAGCCTGAGTAATACCTGTGGGGTTCGGGATATTCACGGTAAGCACTGTCAGTGTTATCAACAACAGGAGACAGCCAGAGGGTATTTACACCAAGTGAATCGAAATAACCATCATTTATCCTGTTAATAATTCCCTGCAGATCTCCGCCGAAATAATTTGCTTTTTTAGTTAAGTGAGGATCTTCAACAGGGATACTATTACTGGAATCTCCGTCGCTGAACCTATCAACCATAATTGAGTAGATTACATTATCATAGTCGGTGCGATGATTATTTCCTTCCGGCTCACCGTCATAAAATCTAAGAGTCTGGATGTTCGATGCTAAACCTTTTCTGTTTACCGCTACGCGAAGTACATTCTCCCCTTTAATATTAGTGCTGTCGACCGTAACCAGGAACTTATTTGCAGCAGTTGATATCCTTTCCTGCGGGACTGCAGAGTTATTATACAATGCAATGATTTCTTCCCGCCTCACCGGTTCCCTGTATTTATTGTTCCTGTAGGTAAAACTTATAGTCATCCCGCCCTTATTATTATCATAACCATTTACGAACAAATAACATTCTTCCGGGTGAAGATTCGGAATAACAACAACAGAATTATAACCGCCAAGACCATTTGGGATGCTGTCTTTATTAGCGGGGTCAAGAATTTCTTTTCCCTGTAAAATGTATTTATACTGATAAGTTCCGGGTTCGAGGGGTATTGAAACAGAGTAAACTCTGTTTTTTTTATCGTGTGTCATAGGCAGGTTTTCCCGGTTCCACCCGTTAAAGCTGCCGAAAAGGTTCACTTTTTCAGGAAGATCCTTAAGACGCAGGCTGAATGTATAGTTGGAGATAGATTCCGAATAGTACGGCATTGTATAAATTGAATCATTGACCTTAAAATTGATTAAATCCAGGCCCTCAAACTGATCATCCGGTTTAAGCACAACAGTCTTTTCAGATTTGTCATATTCTACCTTAACATTCTTATTTGCGAGGAAGGTTGCATTATAATTATTCGAGTAAAAAATATCGCTGATGAGAATTGTATCGGCTTTGCCGGTCTGCAGGTGAAGTGGTTTGATAATATCAGTGATGTTCTGCGGAAATATTTTCAGATTAGAAATTATTAGTAGTAATAAAGCGGACGTTATTCTTATCATACAAGATCCCTTGTTTAATCTTCCTCAAAGTTTACTGCAGATTTGTAACCCTGCCCGTCATTTCTTTCCCTTTCCCCGATTTGCTGACGCCACATAGCGTAATACAACCCTTTCATCGCAATAAGTTCTTCATGTTTTCCTGATTCTGTTATCTTTCCACGCTCGAGGACATAGATTCTGTCTGCATGCATCACCGTAGACAGGCGGTGAGCTATCATAATTGTAATGAGGTCTTTGCTGTCTGAAATATCCTTAATGGTTGAGGTAATCTCTTCTTCTGTTAAAGAATCAAGAGATGAAGTTGCTTCGTCAAAAATAAGCAGCTGGGGACGGCGCAGAAGAGCGCGGGCAATTGAGAGACGCTGTTTTTCACCTCCGGAAACTTTCACTCCTCCCTCACCGATTATTGTATCTAATCCTTTGTCAGCGCGTGCGAGCAGGTTTCCGGCAGCCGCCTTTTCCAGTACATCAAGACACTCTTCATCAGAAGCACCGGGGTTAACGAATAAAAGATTCTCTTTGATTGTACCAGAAAAAAGCTGGGTATCCTGCGTAACGAATCCGATCTTTTCACGTAATTCATCAAGATCAATATTCTCTCCCGGGATACCATTGTAGATTATCGCACCATCCTGCGGAGAATACAGACCTACCAGAAGCTTTACAAGCGTAGTTTTGCCGGCGCCTGAAGGACCCGCAAAAGCTATAGTCTCACCCTTATTTACCCTGAAAGAAATATCATTTAACGCATTGCCCCGTGAGCTCTGATGCTTAAAACTTACATTCCTGAACTCAAGCGACCTGATATTTTTTATCGCTTCCGGGTTAACGGGTTTTTCATCCACAGGCTGTTTTAAGAGAGTGTCGAAATTATCGAGGGAAACCTCAGCTTCACGGTAAATATTTATTATATCACCAAGGCTCTGAAGCGGTCCGAAGATAAAGAATGAATACAGCATCAGGGTGAAAAACTGTCCTATCTGAATCTCCCCGGTGAATATCAGGTAGAGCATAAAGAAAAGGATTGTGGTTCGGATAAAGTTAACGACAGTTCCCTGGATGAAACTCAGCGTCCGGATATATTTTACCTTTTTTAATTCAAGCAGAAGGATCTTGTCTGTAGTTGAATTAAGTCTGTTAATCTCCTGGCTGCCGAGTCCGAGACTTTTAACAAGCTCAATATTTCTTAGAGATTCTGTTGTTGTGCCGGCAAGCGCAGTGGTTTCTGCAACTATAACTTTCTGTATCTTCTTTATCTTCCTGCTCAGAACAGAACTTACAATGCCGAGAATTGGAACAGCTGCAAAGAATATCGGGGCGATTATCCAGTGTACATTTATTGCATAAAAAGTTACAAAAATCACTCCGACAACAGTTGTAAACAAAACATTTACGAATGATGAAATCAGTCTCTCAACATCAATTCTTACCTTCTGAAGAACACCGAGTGTTTTACCGCTCTGCTGGTCTTCAAATTTGGAATATGGGAGCTCAAGCGAATGCTTTACGCCGTCTGTATAGATCTGGGCGCCGAGACGCTGGGTGATAACGTTGACGTAGTAATCCTGGAAATTTTTAGCTATCCTTGAGACGAATGCAACTCCGACTGCAGCAGCCAGAAGCAGTCCGACTCCCTTAAGAAATTGAGTAGTAGTGTACGAATCGGATTTTGTGGCATAGTTGTCTATTACCTTCCCGAAAATGTAAGGGTCAAGGAGAGAGAAAATCTGGTTTACTGCAGCAAGCAGAAGCGCCAGCAGCATAAGTTTCCAGTAACCTCGAAGGTATGTATAAAGCAATTTCATTTGAATCAGTTAAAATAATCATAAGAAACGCAATAAAAAATGGGATGAACGGGGGATGAAAGATAGAGGATGCTTTATGTATTCCGGTTAACGACGCTCCCGGGTAAGGAAAGCGTCGTTCTGGCAATTTTTAAATCCGGCTGGCAAATTTATATTCCTTAATTTTTTTCCATTCTGAATGTAAATTCATTTTTATTGTATCTATCAATAATATAATCTGCCTGTAAAGATTTATAGCCCTCTTTCGTTAATACAAACGTAATCTCATCCGACACTTGTTTTTGTGTGACATTGGAAGAATATGTTTCGCCTGAGCAATAGATAATTTTCTGCAGAGGAAGCATCGAAAGATTAATATCGAACTGACCATTCAAAGTTTTGATATTCGGTTTAGAAAGGGTTAATTGATCCATTTCCGTTCTGTTAATAATAACACTCATTTCCGCTTGATATCTTGTTGTACTGTTAACTAAATACCGTACATTCAATTTATATATGCCGTTCGCATAACCGTTAAAATTACCCAGAGTGCATTCAACCAGACCGGGTGAGCTGCTGCCCTGCAGTAAAATTGTTGAAGAAAGGGAGGCATATTCAAAAAATTTTATCTCATATTGAATATTACGGTACGTTTCAAACCTTATTGTAGTAGAATCAGAAAATGGATTGGGATAGTTTTGATAGAGTGTATCGACTTCAGTAATTTTTGATACTTTATTAGCCGGTGTTTCAGTGAGATGATATACAAAATAAACATTAACATCACTAAGCGGGTTTCCATTAGAATCTGTAACGTCACCTACAATATTATAAGTGGTTAATGTTACTTCGGTAGTTGAATCATTACAAGACAATAAAAATAATGATATACTAAAGAAAGAAATGAAATTCAGAATGTTTCCCATCTGTTTAGCCCTGTTGGTTTATGAAAAAAATAAGAATGTGATTCATTTTTATCATTTTAAAATTGCCATCCTTTTAGTTAGCAGCCAAATTGGATCACTTATTCAGCTTTTTACATTTATAACTTCAAATGTCGAAATATTTAAAAATAATAAAACAGTTCAGCTTTAGCTGTAAGCAGCACCGGCACAAGGTATTCGACCTTGAAATTCAGAAATTCATATAATGAATAGTTGAACCCGACTGAGGGATAAAAATTTCCCTTACTGATTTTTGTACTTATATTCTGAGTGTATTCTTCAAAATCAGCAGGATCATTGGATACCAGGGTATCTATATGTCTTGTAATATCATAATAATTTCTTTCAGCAGCGGTATAAAAATAATTTAAGCCGGCTTCTATATATATTTTATTTGAGAAATAATATACGGGCGTAGCGATCCGGCCATATATTTCATAATGACTGCTTTTATTATTTTCTTTCAACGTATAAGTGATAATTGAATGCTTTCCTGTGGAAGGCTGAAAGGAATCCCTTTGAATTTGAAAAGAATTAATATCGTCATCAGTACTGAAATCTGATAAGATCTCATACCCAGCATCTATTTCAACATAAGAAAAAGGTGTTTTATTGTTTCTCAATCCCAGTCTGAAACCAATATCGGCTATAATCCCGGAGGTAATAGTACCCTTATCTTTATTTTCCAGGTGAAAGTAGGGGAAAGGTTTTTCTTTGAATAAAATTTCATTCTCATACTTGAAATTATTCTTAAAATAAAATATTCCTGCCTTAACCGCATTTTTCTGTATATAGTCATCTACGTGCATTTTCCTGAGAAATTCAAATAAAGAAAGATCAGAATCCTGCTTATATTTCTGAAGGTAGCTGCCGTTGAACAGGTATGGAAAATTCAGCGCAGATTCAATAGCCTGGTATCTTTCAGGCTGGTCCATTGATGAAGCGTCTGAATATATGGTTCTGAATTCCTCTGATTTTTTATCCATAAGTTTCAGGCTGCCGGATAAATAATTAAAGTTATCATTGTATTGAGATTTTTTTCCTGATGCAATCATGTAAGTGAAATACTGAAGTTTCCCTTCATCGACCGGAAGGCTCACTGAGTCTGTGTATTTATTTATTTCCTCCTGGTACAGCGCAGATAAATTGCTCCTGACTGCGGAAAAGAGTACACCGGGATTAATACCTTCAGCCTTTTTCATTTCCTCCTGTATCCATTTATTACGTGCTTTCCTGAACTTATAATCTTCCGACCTGAGAAGATTATAATAGTTTGAATCGGGATTAGTGATTTTTTCACCGAATCTTTTATCAATGTACATTATATAGTAGTAAACGAGGTCGGGGTTCACACTGGCATAATGACCAATGTTTATATTGACCTGGTTTTTAAAATCTTCATCTTTCATTATCGGTTCAGGCACATAGCCGGAAAATAACGGAAGATAGTTTTGTGAGAAGATCTGAATACTGCTTAAGAGAATAAACAGAATTGCGAATCGAACAGAGATAGTCATAACTCACCCTTGAGGATTTATGAATATAGAGGGATTTCCCCTTGTAATTATTTTACGAAGGTATTTTAAGTACCATCAGGATTACTGCAATTAATGGAGCAATAGTAGCAATGCTTCCCCATAGATTCCACTCTTTAGATACTGCGTCATAAAGCTGCTGATCAAACGGATCTGTTTCTGCTATTTTTAATAGTTTCTTTTGTGCGGGAACGACCTTTGCCATAAATGCCGCTGCGGAGATTATAATCATAATGAAACCCCACATAATCCAGCCGGTCTCAAAAGGAAGATACCCTATTCCCATAGCACCAAACCCAGCCAGGATTAAAAAGGCAACCGCCGGCATCGTAAAGAACCGGTCAGCCCGTATAATTCCTTTTATAGTATGTGCTATTATTTTGGGATCTCCGCTTCTGTCGCCATGATTCTTCCAGAAAACATCTATTACGATGTTTCCCAGGAAAAAAATGACTGCAAAAATGTGAATTAACTTGAAAATCAAATAAGCCATTATAATCTCGTATTATTAGATTCAAATTTGCAAAAATTAGGAAGAAAATCCAACTTCCAATGGGGTTTTAACTAAATGAAAAACCAGGCGTATCATTTTTATTAAAAAGAACAAAAAAGTCCGAATAATAATTTCTATTTTTTTTATATTTGTATATAGATCGTAAAAATTCTGTGAAATATCCTCTTTCCATTTTTAAATAATCCGAATCTGACGGGTTTATCGGGAATAACCCTATAATTTTTTGACTGTATGAATATAAAAGATACTGCTAAAAAAGAGATTAAATGTTTTCATTGCGGAGACGACTGCACAGATGAGAATCTCAGGATAGATGACAGGTTCTTTTGCTGTCTTGGATGCAAAACTGTCTATGAGATGCTGAACGGAAAGCAGATGTGCGATTATTATGCCCTGGAATCTGCACCCGGCATCTCGCCGAAAAACCTTCCTGTTAGAAAATTTGATTACCTCGATGATGCCGAGACGATACAGAAATTAATAGATTTTAAGAATGAAACGATCAGCTCGGTTACTTTCTATATTCCGCAAATGCACTGCAGTTCATGCATCTGGCTTCTGGAAAATCTTTATAAGCTTAATCCCGGTGTAAGTCAGTCCAACGTAAATTTCCTTAAAAAGGAACTTTCCATAAAATTTACTCATGCTAAGATAAGTCTTAAAGAGCTTGTTGAACTGCTTGCATCAATAGGGTACGAACCATTAATACAGCTTGACAGCACCGAAGAGAAGAAGGATGTCCATAGAAAGCATCTTTATTATAAAATAGGTATTGCCGCTTTCTGTTTCGGAAATATAATGCTTTTGAGTTTTCCGGAGTATTTGTCGGTTGATATTAACGACAGTTATTACAGGACGATCTTTGCATTCCTGAACCTCATTCTTGCCCTGCCGGTGTTCTTTTACTCGGCATCGGAATATTTCGGGTCTGCTTATAAAGGTCTCAGGAAAAGAATTGTCAACATCGATTTCCCGATTTCTCTTGGAATAATTGTTTTATTTATAAGGAGTGCTGTTGAAGTGCTGCTGTATAACGGGGCCGGTTATTTTGATTCAATGAGCGGACTGGTTTTCTTCCTGCTTATCGGGAAATTATTCCAGGAAAAAACATATGATACACTGAATTTTGAGAGAAGTTATAAGTCCTATTTCCCGCTGGGAGTAACGGTTAAGAAAGATGGGAAAGAGACATCAGTACCGGTTGCCAGGCTTAAAGTAGGCGACAGAATCACGATACGCAGCAATGAGATAATTCCTGCAGATGCAATTTTATTTAAAGGAACCGGAAATATCGATTATAGTTTCGTAACGGGGGAATCTGTACCTGTAGAAAAAGTGCTGGGCGAACTGATATATGCCGGTGGTAGGCAGACCGGCAGTGCAGTTGAACTTGAGGTAGTGAAAGAGGTTTCCCAAAGCTACCTGACTCAATTATGGAACCACGAATCTTTCAACAAGAAGGAAGAAAGTCATTTTACTTCTGTAAGCAATGTTGTCAGCAAATACTTTACAGCTGCTATACTGCTTATTGCATCAGCGGCAGCATTGTTCTGGCTGCAGACAAGCGTTCATACTGCAGTAAATGTATTTACTGCTGTACTCATTGTTGCATGTCCCTGTGCTCTTGCTCTATCAACGCCATTTACATTCGGGAATACAGTCAGGATTTTCGGAAGGAACAAATTCTACCTGAAGAACAGCTCTGTAGTTGAAGACCTCGCAAAGATCGATATGATAGTTTTTGATAAAACAGGCACGATTACTAAATCGGGGGACGGAGCAGTGAATTTCATCGGCGATCAGCTGGATGACTTCAATAGTGAGATGATTAAATCTCTTGTTAAGAACTCGACCCATCCATTAAGTGCAGCTATTTATAATGCCCTGAAGAAATATGATGAACCCGAAGTATCGGAATTCAGAGAATATTCGGGACTTGGAATACAGGGTGTAGTATTGGGGAATAATATTAAAATCGGCTCTCTTCCTTTTGCGGATGAATCTCTTGCAAATTTTAAACCTGTCCGGCAGGAAAATCCAAGGGTATATATTTCTATAAACGGAAGAACCTGCGGATACTTTGAAATAAATAACAACTACCGTGCGGGTATTGAAAACGTTGTAAGAAAGCTTTCTCCTAATTACCAGCTTGCTGTTTTGTCGGGAGATAATGAAGGAGAAAAAACCAGGCTGCAGAAGATCTTTGGAGAAAATTCTGATCTTCAGTTCAGGCAGACACCTAATGACAAACTTGTATATGTAGGAGAGAAACAGGGAAATAACAGAAAAGTTTTAATGGTAGGCGATGGTCTGAATGATGCAGGGGCGCTGAGACAAAGTAATGTGGGAATAGCTGTAACTGAGAACATCAGCAGCTTCTCGCCGGCCTGCGATGCCATACTTGATGCAGAAAAGTTATCATTACTCCCGGATTTTATCAGGTTTTCAAAAACAAGTGTAAGAATAATAATAGTAAGTTTTATAATATCATTTTTATATAATGCTGCGGGTCTGACCTTTGCGATTGAGGGAATGTTATCCCCGATAGTTGCAGCTATACTTATGCCTCTTAGTTCAATCTCGGTGGTTTTGTTTACCACTCTTACCACAAATACCATTGCAGGAAAGAGAGGTCTGTTATCTCAGTAATTGTTGTTTTAATAGCATTCAGTCTCCTTGTTGCACTGGGATTTTTAGCAGCATTCCTGTGGGCTGTAAAAAGCGGTCAATATAAAGATACCTACACCCCTTCCGTAAGAATGCTGTTTGATGATAAAAAAGAAAAACCGGAAAAAGATTTTAGTAAAAAGAAAAAATAGTTCTCTATTTATTGTAAGGAGAATGCATTTATGCAGTTAGAACAGTTCAGTTACGATAATAAAATCGTAAAGAATTTTGCCATTGCCACTGCCTTCTGGGGAGTGATCGGTATGCTGGTAGGACTCACAATTGCCTCCCAGCTCTTTTTACCTTCACTCAATTTTAACCTGCAGTTTACAACATTCGGCAGAATTCGTCCCATTCATACTAATGCAGTGATTTTTGCTTTCGTGGGTAATGCGATCTTTATGGGAGTTTATCATTCGCTCCAGCGTTTATGTAAAGCAAGAATGTACAGCGACCTGCTGAGCAAAATACATTTCTGGGGATGGCAGATTATCATTGTGGCTGCGGCCCTGACACTTGCAATGGGTTTTACAACAAGCAAGGAATATGCTGAGCTTGAATGGCCGATTGATATTGCAATTGCTATCGTCTGGATCATTTTCGGAATAAATATGTTCGGAACAATCCTTAAGCGGAGGGAAAGTCATATTTACGTTGCCATATGGTTTTACATCGCGACGTGGGTTACGGTGGCGGTCCTTCATATTGTAAACTCGATAGAAGTTCCCGTATCCTTCCTGAAAAGCTACCCTGTTTATGCAGGTGTGCAGGATGCGCTGGTTCAATGGTGGTACGGACATAATGCAGTGGCGTTTTTCCTTACAACTCCTTACCTGGGACTGATGTATTACTACCTTCCTAAGGCGGCCAACCGCCCGATTTATTCATACAGGCTGTCGATCATACATTTCTGGGCCCTTATTTTTATTTATATATGGGCAGGTCCCCATCATCTGCTTTATTCGGCATTACCGAACTGGGCTCAATCGCTTGGAACCGCATTCTCAATCATGCTCATCGCTCCGTCATGGGGCGGTATGATTAACGGTCTGTTGACATTAAGAGGAGCGTGGGATAAAGTAAGAGAAGATCCTATTCTTAAATTTATGGTCGTGGCTATTACCGCTTACGGTATGGCAACCTTTGAGGGCCCGATGCTGTCTCTCAAAAATGTTAACGCAATCGCACACTTTACCGACTGGATTATCGCGCACGTTCATATCGGTGCACTGGGATGGAATGGTTTCCTGACATTCGGAATTTTATACTGGCTGATACCGCGTATCTATAAAACTGAATTGTATTCGAAAAAACTTGCGAATGCACATTTCTGGATCGGGATGCTGGGAATCGTATTCTACGCGGCATCTATGTACTGGTCGGGTATTACACAGTCGTTAATGTGGAAACAATTTACTCCGCTTGGTCTGCTCCAATATCCGAATTTCCTTGAGACTACACTGCAGATTATTCCGATGTATATTATCAGAGCGATCGGCGGGTTGTTGTACTTCTCCGGAGTAATAATGATGGTTTTCAACCTCATTAAGACTGCCGGGCAGGGTAGTTTTCAGGCAGAGGAAGAAGCTGAAGCTCCAGCTCTCATTAAAATTAATGATAGGTTCGCTAAAGGAACCTGGCACCGCTGGCTGGAAGGGAAGCCGATGTATTTCCTGGTTGCTTCTACGGTCGTGATCCTGATCGGGGGAATAGTTGAGTTCCTGCCGACATTCCTGGTTAAATCTAATATTCCTACAATCGCAAGTGTTAAACCATATACTCCGCTGGAGCTGCAGGGAAGAGATATTTATATCCGTGAGGGATGCAATAACTGTCACTCACAGCTTATACGCCCTTTCAGATCAGAAACAGAACGATACGGTGAATACTCTAAGGCAGGAGAATATGTTTATGATCATCCTTTCCTGTGGGGTTCAAAAAGAACTGGACCTGATCTTCACAGAGAAGGAGGAAAGTATCCTGATATGTGGCATTATCTCCATATGCAGAATCCCAGACAAATGTCGCCTGGTTCAATTATGCCTTCCTACCCCTGGCTTCTGACGCAGGATCTTGACACTTCGGAAACAGCTGCAAAGATAAGAGGACTAAGATCTGTGGGAGTTCCATACCGCGAAGGCTATGAGAACAGGGCAAACGAGGATCTGAGAATCCAGTCTGAGGAAATAGCTGCCGATCTTCAGAAGAACGGTGTTCCCGCTGAACCCAATAAAGAGATCATCGCACTGATTGCATACCTGCAGAGACTGGGCACCGATATCAAAGGTAATCCGTTAACT
Organism: Ignavibacteriaceae bacterium; assembly: GCA_035260565.1. Classification (GTDB taxonomy): domain Bacteria; phylum Bacteroidota; class Ignavibacteria; order Ignavibacteriales; family Ignavibacteriaceae; genus DATFVA01. The sequence goes on from DATFVA010000213.1 coordinate 17,928, forward strand.
GAAAAGAAATAGGAATTTATATTATGGAAATGGCAAGTAAATATCTTGAATCGATTGAAGGAATTGCTGCTTATCCGCTTTTTTCTCTCATTGTCTTTTTTGTATTCTTCGTTGTTTTAATCGTCTGGGCGCTAAAGGCAGATAAAGGTTATCTGAAAAAGATGGGAGAACTTCCTCTCGATCCTGAAAATCATCAGCAAAAAATTTTAACAGGTGACTATAATGAAGATAAATAGAAAGATTTTAATGAAAGTATTTTTAATAATTGCTGCGTCCCTTCTTCAAAGCAGTTTTGTTTTTGCACAGGAGGCAGTAACTGTAGAAGAAGGAGTACTCGGACCGGCTTATTATAAAGTGCTCGGAATACTTTTCTTTATATTGATTATGGCGATCATATACGGGTTTATGTATTTCGGAACTGAAGAAATAAAGGAGGAGGAAAAGGCAGTAGAGGAGCCGGGAAAGGCTTCTTTATGGGCCCGTATTAGACAGGCAATGACAAAAGCAGCGCCTCTGGATAAAGAGGATGAGATATTGATGGAAGATGACTATGACGGCATTAAGGAACTTGATAACCGCGTCCCTCCATGGTTTAATTATCTTTTTTATGCTACACTAATTTTTGCCATTTATTATATGTTCAATTATGAAGTATTTTCGGCTGGAAAATCACAGGCTGATGAGTATGAAGCAGAAATGCAGGCTTATTCCTTAAAAAAAGCACAGCTTGAAGCATCGGGTGCATTCGTAACTGAAGCGAATGTAACCATGCTGAAAGATCAGAACGATCTGGAATCAGGGAAGGATATATTTAAAACGAACTGTGTTCCCTGTCATGGTCCCGATGCAGGCGGCGTTGTTGGTCCTAATTTAACGGATAAGTACTGGATACATGGAGGCGGGATAAAAAATATATTTACGACCATCAAGTACGGAGTTCCTGCTAAGGGAATGGTGAGCTGGCAGACTCAGTTAAATCCTAAACAAATGCAGCAGGTAGCCAGTTATGTACTTTCTTTACAGGGCTCAAACCCTGCCAATCCCAAAGAGCCGCAGGGATCTATATGGCAGGGAGATAGTATGCAGGTAAACCAGTAATTTCAGGAATTTATTTTAAGATACGGATTTGATATGACTACGGAAGAAAATACTAAAACGATCGAAACGAATGATTCATTCAGAGATCAGCTTTCAACAGTAAATAAGGAAGGGAAAAGGAACTGGATCTATCCTAAAAAACCTTCCGGCAGATTCTATAATGCAAGAACACTTGTAAGTTTTCTGCTCCTGGTGATACTGGTAGGAATGCCTTTTATTAAGGTAAACGGCCACCAGTTTATGCTATTTGATTTTCTGAACAGGAATTTTATTCTGTTCGGAATCCCTTTCGGACCTCACGATCTGTATCTCTTTGTAATTGCAATGATCGCGATTATTGTATTCATAATTCTCTTTACTGCAGTTTTCGGCAGAGTCTTCTGCGGATGGGCCTGTCCTCAGACGATCTTTATGGAGATGGTTTTCCGTAAAATAGAATACTGGCTTGAAGGCGACTGGCTTCAGCAGAAGCAGTTAACCGCTGCACCATGGAATTCTAAGAAGACTATTAAAAAAACTGCAAAGTATATTATCTTTTTCGTAATCTCATTTTTCATTTCCAATATTTTCCTTTCATACCTGATAGGAATGGATAACCTGATTAAGATAATCACTGATCAGCCGTCGCAGCATATTGAAGGATTGATCTCTATCCTTGCTTTTTCAGGTGTCTTTTACTGGGTCTTTTCATATTTCCGTGAGCAGGCCTGCACAATAGTTTGTCCATACGGACGCCTCCAGGGAGTATTGCTCGACAGGGATTCTGTTGTTATTGCGTATGATAATGTCCGCGGCGAACCCAGAGGAAAAATTCGAAAGGGTGAGGATCAGTCGCACCTCGGCGACTGCATCGACTGCCATCTCTGCGTGGATGTTTGTCCTACCGGAATTGATATAAGAAACGGTATACAGCTTGAGTGTGTAAACTGTACTGCATGTATAGATGCCTGCGATGATGTAATGGATAAAGTTAAAAGACCCAGAGGGCTGATCCGTTATGCATCATTGAATTCTATAGAAAATAAATCAAAGTTCCGTTTTACTCCCCGGGCTGTGTTTTACTCAGTAATACTCGTTGTTCTTCTTGGGGTGCTGGGGTACCTGCTTTCTGCAAGGACGGATTATGACTTTAATATCCTTCGTACCCCGGGCATGCTTTATCAGAGACAGGCGGATGATAAAATAAGCAACCTTTACGATGTTAATATCGTCAACAAAACCTACCAGGAAACTAACATTGAGCTTAAACTTGAAAACCTTGAGGGTAAGCTTGAGTTGATCGGCAGGCCTATAGATCTGAAGCCTCAGGAGATCTATGACGGAAAGTTTATGATTGTACTTGATCAGGACGAAATAAAAACTATGAACACTCCTCTGATTATCGGGGTATACTCAAACGGGAAACAAATAAATGTTCTAAGTACGTCTTTCCTTGGTCCGGTCATAAAGGAACATAAAGAGAAGGGACACGATGAAAAAGATTAAATGGAACTGGGGAACAGGAATACTTCTCTCTATCATAGTTTTTATGTCGATATTGATCGTGCTTGTATATGTCTTTATGAGCCAGGATGTAGACCTGGTTACAAAGGATTATTACAGTAAGGAATTACGGTATCAGAAACAGATTGACAAAATTAACAATACCAATTTAACCGGGAAAGAAGTCGGAATATCATATCTGAATAATACCGTACAGCTGGTATTCCCTGATTCAGTCTTTACTAGAAAAGCAGCGGGTACAGTCTACTTTTATCGTCCTTCAGGTTCAAAAAAGGATTTCTCCATTCCTTTAACTGTATCCGACCGGAACGAGCAGTATATTAATACCGGTAAACTTGACAAAGGTTTATGGAAAATTAAAGTTGAATGGGGAATGGATGGACAGGATTATTATTCTGAAAAGTCGATAATGATTAATTAAATGGAACTGATAACAGCTTTAACTATTGGTTTCCTCGGCAGCTTCCATTGTATCGGTATGTGCGGACCGATCGCGGTTGCCCTGCCGCTGCCAAAGTCTTCTAATATCGTTTTTTTTACAGGGAGAGTTTTGTACAATTCGGGAAGATTATTCTCGTACGGAATTATGGGGTTATTGTTTGGTTTCCTCGGGAAGGGGTTTGTAGTCTGGGGATACCAGCAGAGTCTTTCCATAGCACTGGGGGTGATCATTATAATTCTTATCGTAATACCGGCTAAATATAAAAACAGATTCCTCGGTATGAACATCATTCTGCAAGTCACTGAGCCCTTAAAGCGATCGATCGGTAAACTATTTAAGAGAACAAGTCTGCTGTCTTTCCTGTTGATAGGGTTCCTGAACGGTTTTCTTCCCTGCGGGTTTGTTTATATAGGACTTGCAGGCGCCGCGGCTACAGGTTCGCCTGTAACCGGACTGCTGTTTATGGTATTATTCGGTTTAGGAACTGTACCAGCTATGCTTACGGTTTCACTTTTCGGCAAACTAATAAGTCTGAACATCAGAAGAAAGATAACCAGGGCAATACCCGTGCTTGCCTTTATGCTGGCGTTGATTTTTATTTTAAGAGGACTTAACCTCGGCATCCCATACCTTAGTCCTAAGATGATGGGTACAAAAACAATGATGCACAATACCAAATAAAATTACAAAGGGAAGCACAGTAAGCAATCATAATTTTCACTCCTCAGTCCAGTGCGGCTCATGGATATTATAAGCAAAAGGCAATAAAATTCTTAATCTGCCTCCCCGGTTTTGATTTTCACACAGCCTCGTTAGTCGGCGGGGGGTGCCTGCTCCTCAAAATTTAATTTGACTTTGAAATAATAATTAGAGACTTTTGAATTGCGCTCACAAGGGAGTACTATGAAATAGGCGGATAGAGTGCGGCATTTCCTGAAACCGCTAATTTGTTCAGTATTCATTGGGGATAGATATGCGAATACAATAATCAGAAAAACTTAATAATCATTAGGCAATTATTATGCTTTTTGGCTATGATTTTGCCCGATAATGTATTTACCCCAATAATGACGATAAGGGAAAGTAGGTCATATGGTTTGAGTTCATAAAATATTGTACGGATATTTAAAGCAGTAATCTGCCATTCAAACTCATACATATGAGGATAATTAAAATGAAAAAAGAAAAAAGGGAATATTTTCCCGCAGTTTTAGTCAGTCTTGCTTTTGTAATCCTTATCCTGCTCTCCTCCTGTAAGAAGGATAACCCTGTCATTCCACCAGTGGAACCTCCGCCTGTAGTTAAAGATACTATTACATTATCTGCAGAAGGCACTACCCAT
>DATFVA010000214.1:0-19044 GCA_035260565.1 Ignavibacteriaceae bacterium
ACAGTACATTCAGGAAAGGCGCTAAAGTATCCGATAGTTATTCAGCATACTATGAATATGAGCACACTCCTGAATACCAGGCGGTTGATCTTTTCAAAACATTGACGCTTGCAATCTCCACAGAAAAACTTTCAGCAATTACCTGGTATGAATTAAAGGATCTTCCTCCGAGTGAAGGAGTAATAGGAGACAATGATAACAACCGTTTCCTGGGAGTTGCGTACCCCGACTGGAAGGACAAACCTGCAGCTAAGTCGCTTGAATTTTTTAACAGTCTATTCTCACAGAAATATAAATCGATCGATGATAAAGTTTACCTGATTTCCCCGATAGGATTCGACAGCAGGGCACATGCATTTCAGATGGAAGATGGTAATGTAGTTGTTGTTGCCTGGCTGCAGACAAGTGTTCCCGGAAGACAGGGGAATGATAAATCCGGTATGGTAAAAGATTCAAGAACTGAAAAAGTCAATGTTGTAATTCCCTTGGAATTAAAAGGAAAAGCTGTACTCTACGATGAACTTGGGGCTGAGAAAGCATTCACCGGTATAAAGAGCGAAAAAGGCAGCACTACACTTATTGACGTGAAACTGGACGGCGGAAAGATCGCGATAATCAAAATCGGGAAGTAATAATGATTAAGATAGAAACTAAAAAAGTTTCTCCTGAAAAATTTCAAAAATTCGGTAAAGTAGTTAATACACCTTCAGGGTTACCTACTTCCGAATCTTCTGATTATAAATTCTGGTCGGATATAGCCGATTATAAGATTGAAGGTGAGACTGAAATCGGGATATGTACTGTTTACCGGCAGGAAGAAACCACAATTACAGGGATGGAAAGACACCTGAGAACTCCTGAAATACTTATTCCTATTGACGGAGCATTTGTTCTTCCCCTATTGATTGAGGGAGAAGATGAACAGTCAGCTGAATCATTCAGAGTAGAGATAGGGGAGGCTGTAAAGATTAATGATGCAGTATGGCATGGAGCATGCCTCCCGGCAGATAAGGATGAGTCATCCTACTTTGTCATATTCCGAAAAGGTACTCCTCATGAAGATGTTCAAAAGAAAGATATCAGGTCCATCAAGGTAATCCTGTAGAAAAATAAGTGAAAAAATTGCACTCAATAACACACATATATGAACAACCATACCCTTAAATCAAAGAATACTGAAATAACATTTAATGAAAATCCTTTCCGTATAGAAGGGATTTTTATTTTACCTGATCGCACAAAGGTTTGCGCACATGGAATTCAGAATTTTATTATCAGAACTCCGGATGCTTTATCAGATCCCGTATTCCTCAACAGGTATGAAATAATTAATTCTGAGGAAGGTAAATTATCCTTCAGGTTTTCAGATGACCCGGGTGAATATTCGGTTGCATTTAGTATTGCGCCCTGTGAAGTTGGTATACAATTCCGGCTAAATGTTTCAGCACCCGGGCCTATCTGGATGGTGGAATGGAAACTATCAGGATTCTGTTTTGATGAAGTAATTATTCCCGCACTCGGTGGTCAGGTGCTGACAGGCGATATGCCCGAAGGGAATACTTTATCTTATAAATATCCTTTCTGGTGGAGTGCTCAGTTCGTATCAGGAATGATGAAAAGCTGCGGCTTACTAATACACTCCCACGACGGGAAACCGGATTTGAAACTTCTGCGGGTAGGGAGGGAAAATAATAATTTCAGTCTTACTTATGGCTTTGAGGCTGCTGCACCATTAAACTCGAACACGCTTGAAGCTGAATTTTTTTTAACGGGATTTCAAGGAGACTGGAAAAACGGAGTTGAATTATACCGTCCCGGGATGGAGAAGACTTTTGACACTGTTCAGTATTTTAATCATCCGGGCTTTCCCGGCTGGGCCGATGAAATAAATTTTGTGCTGGAGCTGTGGGGTGCAAGGAAAAGTTTTACACCGGGTCACACATTTAAAGAGATGACAGACAGACTGGAAAAATGGAGGCAGCTTCATCCGCCTGAAAAAACTCTTGTTTACCTTGCAGGGTTTGCTGAAAACGGGATCGATTCACACGCACCGGATTATAACCCTGCTGTACAATGCGGAGGGGAGAAGGAATTCAAAAAACTTTTGGATGCCGCTCACCGGATGGGTTACAGAGTAATGCTGCATACCAATATCCTGGCATTGACATTTTCGCACCGGTTATACAATGAGTTTAAAAAATTCCAGGTTATAGATCCGTTTGGACGGGAACAGTACTGGGGCATAGATATGGATGGCGACTGGCTTACGGAGCCTTTTTTTGCATATATAAATCCGGGTTATAAAGAATGGGGGGATTTGATGGAAAAAATACTCGGGAGGCTGATAGATGAGTTCAAAGCAGACGGGATTTTTCTGGATCAGACACTGCTTGCCTTTAATGTAAGCAAAGGACCAAATTTTATAGAAGGAATGCGGGATCATATAACCCGGCTGCAGAAGAAATTCCCCGGTGTTCTGTTTGCCGGAGAAGGTCTGCACGAACAAAATGCAGCAGCGCTTCCCTTTGCCCAAATACATGGAATCGATAGTCTGAGCGAAGTCCATGGAATGGAAGGCACGGTTCCATGGCGAAAAGCTCATCCTGTTTCTACTTACCTGTTTGGAAAATACACAAAGTATACAGGACACTTACTAACCAGGCATCCTTCGCACGCGATGTTTGATCTGCAGGAAACCGCTTACTCGCTGCTAAGCGTAATACCGGTTCTGTCGCTTTATAATACAGAACAGAAAATGGATATACCGGAAGTACATAAAATGATTGAACGGGCGAATTTATTAAATAAGAAAATTGAAATCTGAAATGAAAAAAATAAAAACTGCAGTAATAGGCAGCGGATTTATGGGAGCCGCACACATTGAGGCTTTGAATAGAATCGGGGGTGTTGAGATCGCTGCCATTGTCTCCAAAGAGATTGAACAGGCTGAGAGCCTGGCAGACCGGTTCTCAATTCCCTCTGTCCTGGAAGACTGGAATGATGTGATCAGAGATGAGAAGATACAGGTTATACATAACTGTACTCCTAACTTCCTTCACTTTGAGATTAACAAGGCGGCAATTGAGAATGGAAAACATATCATTTCTGAAAAACCTCTGACTATAAATACTAAACAGTCAGATGAACTTCTCGGTCTGCTGAAAAAAAATAAAGTTGTTAATGCAATAAATTTCAATTACCGGTTTTATCCTTTGATCCAGCATGCACGGTCTATGCTGAAAAAAGAGGCCGGAGAGGTTTACCTGGTGCATGGTCATTACCTGCAGGACTGGCTGTTCTACGATACCGATTATAACTGGAGACTTGAGACTGAGATCAGCGGTGAATCCCGTGCCGTAGCAGATATAGGTTCTCATTGGTGCGATCTCATTCAGTTTGTTACTGGTTTGAAAATAAAAAAGGTTTTTGCCAATCTATCAACTATTCACCCGGTCAGGAAAAAACCAAAGCAGAGTGTGGAAACATTCAAACAGGCAAACGTTGAAAATTCTGAAGACATTAAGATAACAACTGAAGATGCCGGATCAATAATGTTTATACTCGACAACGGAGCGCAGGGAGTATTTACAGTTTCCCAGGTAAGCGCCGGCAGGAAAAATCATTTCTGGTTTGAGATAGACGCCGGTAAAAAAGCCGTTTCGTGGAACCAGGAAAGGCCGAATGAATTATGGGTCGGATACCGGGAGAAGGCCAATGAAATATTGATCAAAGATCCCTCCTTATTATCCGAAGAAGCCAGGTCTTTTGCTCATTACCCGGGAGGACATCCCGAGGGTTATCCTGATGGTCCCAAAAATCTCTTTATGAGGGTATATAACTTTATAAGAGAAGGAAAGGATCCTGTCAGGGATGAAAAAGATTTTCCTACTTTTGAAGACGGTCATTACGAAAACAGAATTGTAGAGGCTGTACTTCGAAGTAATAAAGAACAAAAGTGGATCGAAGTATAATCAATAATAATACCGATTTGGAGATTTAAAATGAAACTTGGATTTTTGACTGCGTGTCTGCCGGATTTAAGTCTTGAGGAACTCGTAAAATTTGCATCCGGGCAGGGCTTTAAGACTTTAGAATTAGCAGCGTGGCCTGTTGATTCCTTAAGGGACTACCAGGCAAGGCAGATAGACGCTGCAAAGTTTAATAAATCTGAAGCAGTAAGAGTAAAGGACATTTTTAAAGAAAATTATATTGAAATTTCTGCAATGGCTTACTATGATAACAATCTTCATCCTGACCTTGAACAGCGGAAGAAATACCTTCATCATCTTAAGAAAGTTATTGATACCGCCGGGCTGCTGGATGTTGGACTCGTAGGTACATTCGTAGGAAGCCGCCCGGATAAAACACCAAATGAAAACATTAAAGAGATAGGTAAAGTCTTTAAGGATATCCTTAAATACGCTGATGACCGGGGTGTGAAAATAATGATTGAAAATTGTCCTATGGAAAACTGGGTGAAATTCGGATTACCGGGTAATTATGCTTACTCGCCGGAATTGTGGGATGCTTTATTTAATGAATTACCATCTGAGAATTTCGGATTAAATCTCGATCCTTCTCATCTTTACTGGTTAGGGATCGATTACCTGCAGGCTGCAGAGGACTATGCAGAAAAAATATTTCATGCACATGCCAAGGATACGGAGATTCTGGCTGAAGGTGAATATAAATACGGATTATTCGGGAGACAGATTGACCCCGTGCCGTGGAAATCCGGATGGTGGCGGTACAGGATGCCCGGACTGGGAGAGATCGACTGGAGTAAGTTTATTTCGGTACTTCAGGAAAACGGCTACGACAATGTTCTTTCAATTGAACACGAAGATCCCATCTGGGAAGGAAGTGAAGAAAAAGTTAAGACAGGGCTGAAGCTGGGATATAAATATCTTTCACAATTTGTAGTGTAATAATATGCGCAGACTCCTTTCAAAAGAATATTTTCCTTTCGGATCGCAGTATTATCGTGCCCCTTCTCCTCATAAAGAGGATTGGGAAGCCGACCTGAAGAAAATGTCGGAACTGGGATTCAATACCGTAAAGTTCTGGGTTCAATGGAGATGGAACAACCCCGCTGAAGGAGAGTTCTACTTTGATGACATCGATGAGTTAATGGACCTTGCAGAGAAGTACAATCTTAGAGTAATGCTGAATACCATATTTGATGTTGCCCCTGCCTGGATTTATAAAAAGTTTACGGATGCGTCGATGATAACATTGTCGGGACAAAAAATCGGACCGCAGACACAGCCGCACAGGCAGATAGGAGGACTCGGCTGGTGTTTTAATCACGATGGTGTAACCGGTCATATGATCCAGTTTCTTTCCGAAACTCTCAAAAGGTATAAAGATCATCCTGCCCTGGAAATATGGAATGTAGGCAGTGAACCCGAGCTGACCAGCAGCATGGCTGAAATGCGGGCTTATGCAGATAATTCAGATAAAATGGGAGATATGCTTTGCTACTGCCATAACTGCGAGACCAAATTTAAAACCTGGCTCAGGAACAAATACGGAGAAATAACGAAACTTAATATCAGCTGGAACCGTAACTACCCGGGCTTTGAAGATGTTGAGCTTCCTAAAACGCGGAATACTTTCAATGATATGATTGATTGGAGAATGTTTTTTGTTGATACAATCGGAGAAAATGTAAAGAAGAGATTTGAAATAGCTGAGTGGATTGACGATGGTAAACATCCGCTGATGTGTCATCATGTTTTTATCCAGGGTTTTCCTGTCACCTCAACGGCAAGCGATCCATGGAATGTGGGAAGATTTGGTGACCTGCATGGATTCACCCAGATGGACGATCCTGCAATGATAGATATTCTACGTTCGTGTGCCAAGGATAAACCTGTTATCTCTGCTGAAATGCTTATGCTCCCGGGATATACTCTCGATCTTCCGGAAAAAATAGACGCCAATGATATTAAGAGGTTTGTTTTCAGCGGTATTGCAGGCGGCCTGAAGGGATTTATATTCTGGCAGTACAGACCTGAAATCCTCGGACGCGAAGCACCATCCTGGGGATTAACTTACCTCGACGGCAGTTCTACACCATGCCTTGAATCCTATGCTGAAACCGGAATCGTACTTCAAAAAAATGCTTCATTCCTTCTTGATGCAAAACCAGGAAAGGCAGAGATTGCAATTTTGTACAACCCTGAGAACCAGGTGTTTGCATGGGAAGCTACCGGAAATGAAAAAAGTGCGACTGATTCACTACTTGGAATACACCGTTCTTTATATGAACATAATTTTATTACCGATTTTATTCATCCCCGTGAGTTCCCATCTGTTCTTCAAAACTACAAGGTACTCATTTTACCTTTTCCTTATTTACTTAATGAACCTCTCACTTCGGTGATCGAAGGATGGGTGAGGAACGGCGGGGTGCTGATATCCGAAAGCTATACAGCTGGATGGAACCGCGAGAATGGCCATCACGAAAAAATAATTCCAGGTTACGGCCTGCACAAAGTATTTGGTATCAGGCAAATGGCGGTTGAACCTGCGGATGAAGAAGGTAAGGTTAAGATCATAACCTCAAAAGAAATTCCTTTTATTAAAAAGGGGACAATTATATACGGCTCACTCGTTAAGGAAACTTTTAAAACTGAAGGAGCTAAAGTACTTGCGGAATTTGAGAACGGTGAACCGGCAATTACTTACAATGAATACGGAAAGGGAAAAGCTGTCCAGATAGGTTCATACACAGGGTTGGTTTATCAAAGGGAGAAAACAAAATCCAACGGTGAGTTGATTTCAGGGCTTGTAGAATATTGTACTAAAATAAGAAGACCTGAAACGAATAAAAAAATAAGGATAGATGTACTGGAGAAAGATGGACAGCAGATGGTTATAATTCAGAACCTCGAAAAGAAAAACCAGGCAGCAGAAATAAATATACCGGGTATAAAATCGAAAACATTCGTTGAACAGTTTAGTGGAAAAAAAGTAAAACCTCAGAAACAAAAAGGAAAAGCAAGCCTGAGCATTAAACTTGCCCCGCGGGAGGTGCAGGTTTATATTGCCTGAGTTATTTAAATCCAGGCACTTTAAGGATGAGCAGGTAAAAAGAAATTTCTTCCTTAATGTGTCTGACGGATCCATATATTCTTTTGCAATGAGCTTTGTCTCACTGCAGACCGTTTTGCCTGTTTTTGTTAAAAAAATCAGCGGCAGTGATATTGCCGTCGGCTTAATCCCTGTTATCTGGTCGGTGGGGTTCAATTTTCCGCAGGTCTTTATTTCAAATCATGTCAGGCAGCTTGGTTATAAAAAACCCTGGATGCTGAAAACGGCCCTGGTACAGCGTATTCCCTGGTTGATACTTGCATTTCTTTCGTACTTTCTGATTGAGAGAGTTGAGAGCGATACAGCACTGATAATCATTTTTTCAGGACTTGCTCTGGCTGCATTCGGCGGGAGTATCAATCTCCCGGGCTGGTTTGATCTTATATCTAAAATTACGCCTGTACAGCTCAGGGGAAGGCTTTTCGCTTACCGGTCTGTACTTGGTGCGGTGATGGGGATATTCGGGGGATGGGTTGTCTCCCTGGTACTGGATACGATTCATTACCCTGAAAATTTCTCCTTACTCTTTCTTCTCGCATTTATAGTTACGATGGTTTCATACAGCTTCCTGGTTTTTCTGAAAGAAGAACAGCCGAACCATCCCCAGAAAAGATTCACACATAAAGAGTTTCTGAAAAGGTTAAGTACAATACTGAAAGAAGAGAAAAATTTTAAGAATTTTATTGTGGCAGATTCTTTGATGATGCTTGCACTTATGGCTAATGCTTTTCTTGCTGTTAATGCTCTTGAAAAGTTTTCACTTCCTGATGCATATGCAGGTTATTTTACCATTGTTATGATGCTCAGTATGGCTGCCGGAAGCTTATACTTCGGATATCTTGCAGATAAAAAGGGACACAAGCTTAATCTGATGTGGGCCTCAATATTTACACTAATTGCCTGTTTAGCCGCCCTTTTCTCTCCGACGATAGAAATTTATTTCATCTGTTTTGCTGCCTCAGCACTTACAATTACTTTGAGCATGGTGTCAAGGTTAACCATCATTGCAGAAATATGTATGGAAGATGACCGTCCGACATACATATCTCTGACAAACCTGGTCACCGCTCCGTTCGTATTATCTGGACTTCTCGGCGGATGGATAGCCTCATCATTCGGCTATAATGCGGTTTTCATCATTGCAGGCATATTTGCTGCTTCAGCATTTATATGGCTCAGCCTCAAAGTAAACGAACCAAGGAATATTCAACCAGTCAATAACTAATTAAATTTAAATGAAGAAAATATCAAGAAGAAATTTTATCAGGGATTCAGCACTGGCGGGTGTAGGAACCCTGGTTTCTGCCAGCGCACTGTTATCCGCTCCCTCTCTGCTGCTTGATAGACGGTCAGCAAGATCAACTCAGCAGGGAGAACTCCTGTTTAAGCCATGGTTTGTTCAGAACGGGAAAGGTCCTCATCTTTACTCGCTTGCCTGGGCAACGGATAACAACTGGGATACATTCTTTTCTGATATCCACATTGATGACAGCAAAGGTGTTCTTATCTCAGATGTAAAGGGTAATAATAAGTTTGGTATAAATGTCCGATGGGATGTTGAAGGGTTCGGCTGGACAAATATCACTGCGGATAATAATGGTGAGTTTTATACACTTCCCCCAGGTGGAAAAGAAGTGGGCCTTAACCTGAATTATGAGTTGTGCGGCAGCAGAGTTACGCGCAACAGAAGCCGGCTGAAAGATCTGTCTTCAGGCGGATGGAGACCTTCTGCCGAGGTCAATATGTTGGTAAATCTATCGGAAGAGTATTATGAAGATGCGAAGAAATATATTTCAGACGGCGAAAAGTGCGCTTCCCTTGCTCAAAATGGTTTATTATATGCCTTATGGGGCAGTGAGAAAATGGAACTTGAAAAAGCTTCTTATGATATTCTTCAGAGGGGACAGCGAAATGATTTTTATATCGGCTGCGATGCCCGGGCTTTTTACCAGATGTACCAGGATAAATTCCTTGAGCTATTTCCCGAACTATTTAATTATGCGAACATTACATTTGTAGCCAAAGGCGACGGGATGATGTCGGATTACCAGTCAGGCCCTGCAGAGATAAATCCTGAAACCAGGGAACTGCTGATAAATAAGCTGAATGAACGAAAGATAAGGTGCCAGGAGAGATTACTGTTCTGGTTCCACGATTGCTGTATCCCCGACTGGCTGAGGAATATGAAATACGATGATCTGCTTAAGTATGCCGAAAAACTGACAAAAGAAACTATGAGAAAGTTCGGAGATAAACTTTATGCAATGGAAGTTGTAAACGAGCTGCATGATTGGGCTAATGAACTTCACCTGGATCATGAACAGATTACTGAACTGGTGAGATTAATAAATGATGTCGCTAAATCGGAAGCTCCTGATGTTAAAAGAACAATAAATAACTGTTGTCCTTTTGCAGAATACGTGCAGATGCACAGCTATTCGGGAAGTCCCGCCGTTTATGCTCAGAGAACACCTTACCAGTTTTCTAAGGATTTAATTGAAGCAGGAATTGATTTTGATATACTTGAACAGCAGATGTATTATCCCTACAGAGATCTGCAGGACAGCATATTAATGATAGAAAAACTGGCAACGCTTGGAAAACCTATGCAGATATCTGAGATAGGTTGTCCCGGGGGGCCGACAAACAGGTCGGTTAAACTTGATGAAGTAAAAATATCCAGGGAGCCTTACTTATGGCATCAACCTTGGGACGAACATATTCAGGCAGACTGGCTTGAAGATATTTATACCCTGATATTCAGTAAGCCATATATTCACGCCGGAAACTGGTTCGATTTTGTTGATCCTTATTCTTATATGGAGAACGGAGGATTGCTGCGTTCACCTGAAGGTGAGAAAAAAGAGGCTTTTATAAGGATGGAGCAGGTAAAAAACAAGTTTGCAAACCTTCCGAAAAAATCATAAATAACCGGGTTCAGTGACGGAGTTATGACGTATTTATTCAGTAGAAGAGACGGTTCAAGGACGGTTCATCACTTATTTTTAAGGGAAATTGTTTAGATATTAAACAGTGCAGGAAGGTTAAAGAATTATTTTGATTCTAACAGCAAATAATATTTTTTTAACCTCTATTTCAACGGGTTAGAACTGAATTAATAAACTAATATAATCAAAGTAGAGTTATTGAGAAATAATGACAAAGAAAATATTAAAAGAGTCCAGCATTGCAGGCATAAATGCTGAAATTATTACAGAACCCAGAACGAGAACAGTTACCGAACTGGGAGAACTGATCTTTATACCTTATTTTGTGCAGAGGGGGGTTGGTCCTAACCTGCTGGAATGGGCTTACGCTTCAGACAAGAACTGGGATGCATTTCACTCGAATATTACAGCTTCCAAAGAGGGAGTAAAAATATCTGATACAGAGGGGAAAGAAAAATTCGGGATCGATGTCAGGTGGAATGTTGAAGGATTCGGCTACATATTTATAACTGCAGATAACGGCGGAGAATATTATACACTTCCTCCGAAAGGTGAATCAAAAAAATTAAACCTTAATTATGAGCTTGCAAAAAGCAGGGTGATGAGAAACCGGAGAAGGATTGAACTTCATAAATCAAAAGGATGGATACCCTCATATGAGATTATGTCTTTTATTAATCTCTCAAATGAGCTGTATGAGGATGCATCCAGAAATATAAATAACGGGGAAAAATGCGGCGAACTTTCGCAGAAAAGTCTCCTATATGCAATGTGGGCGGGAGAAAAGATAGAACTGGAAAAAGCGCGTTTTGATATTCAGAAAAATGGATTCAGGAAAGATTTTTTTATCGGATGCGATGCCCGCGGGTTCACCCAGATGGATCCTGATTTGTTTATGGAATTGTTCACCAATGTATTTGATTATGCAACCATAACCTATTACCTGATGAGCGGTTCCTATCAGGATTTTGAACCACAGGAAGGTAAAACTCAATATGACGTACGTGATGTATTATTTAAGAAGCTGAAGAATAATAATATTACTGTGGAGGGAAGACCAATCTACTGGCCCTACAAAACTGTTACCCCGGACTGGCTTAGAAATAAATCATATGATGAGGTTCTTAAATATGTTGAGAAACATGCCAGGGAAGCCGTAAGTCATTACGGCGATGGAATGTATGCATGGGAGATAGTTAATGAATCACATGACTGGGCCAATGAAATGCAGCTTACTCCCGACCAGATTACAAACGTTACTAAACTTGCCTGCCAGGTTGCGAAGGATACTAATCCCAACGTAGGCAGACTCATTAATAACTGCTGTCCTTACGCTGAATATGTTCAGCTGAAAAAGTGGGGAGAGCTGGATGCAAAGTATCCTCAAAGAACACCTCATCAGTTTATGCAGGACCTGGTTGATAATGATGTTGAGTTTACGATAACCGGTCAGCAGATGTATTTCCCTTTCAGGGATCTAGCGGATACTATTATCCTTATAGAAAGACTTGAAATGTTTGGAAGACCTGTTCAACTTACTGAAGTAGGTGCCTCATCGGGACCCTCAAAAGCTTCAATCGAAAACGGTTCGCTTGAAATCTCCAATGAACCCTATATCTGGCACCGCAACTGGGACCAGGATCTGCAGGCTGACTGGCTGGAAGGACTTTACACTATGGCTTACAGCAAACCATGGATAGAGGCAGTCAACTGGTATGATTTTGTGGATCCCTACTCCTGGATAAAGAACGGAGGGCTCATCTCTTCACCGCAGGGAGAAAAAAAGGCTTCGTATGAGAGACTAATTAAACTGCAGAAGGAATGGAAAAGGAAGTAATTAAATAATTATGAGCGGCAGACTTATATTTAAACCTTATTATGTTCAGAAGGGAACAGGTCCTCACCTTTTCGATTTTGTAATGACGATCGATGAAAAGGGCGACGCTTTCCATTCAGATATTAAAGTTACTACCCGGGGAATAGAGATTTCAGATAATGAAGGAAGAGATAAGTTTTCTATAAGTGTGAGATGGAATGTTGAGGGTTACGGATATCTGTTTATGCCTGCTGACGGCGGCGGGGAATTTTATGCTCTTCCTTCCGCAGGCGAGAAGGTTCTGAACCTTAACTTTGAGCTGGCAAAGACAAGGATAGCAAGAAACAGATCAAGGGCAGACAGATTTTCCAGGCAGCACTGGATAATGGGAACCGAAATCCGTCATCTGCTTGATCTCTCGGAAGAATTATTTAATGAAGCAGTAATGAATAAGAGTAACCCTGATAAGTGTGCGGAATATTCACAGGCCACATTAAAATACTCCATTACTGTTAGTGAAATGATAGAAGTTGATAAAGCCCGGTTCGACATAACAATCAATTCTGCGAGAAAGGATTTTCTTTTCGGATGCGATACACGCGGCTACTTCCAGATGGAAAGCAATGAACTTTTTCTGGAAAGATTTTCGGAAATTTTCAATTATGCAACCATAACTCACTACCTGAAGGGTGATTTCATTGATTTTGAACCGGAAGAGGGGAATAAAAGATTTAAAGAACGGGACAAGCTGCTGGAAGAACTAAGAAAAAAGGGGATCACTGTTGAAGGAAGGCCGTTATTCTGGACGCATACCTGGGTGACACCTGAATGGCTTGAGAAGAAATCTTATACTGAATTACTGAAGTATGTCGAAAAGCATGTATCTGAAGTAGTGAAACACTATGGTGATGAGATAAAGGTTTGGGAAGTAGTAAATGAAATGCACGACTGGGCCAACCAGGTTCAGCTTAACCATGAGCAGACGATTGAACTTACAAAATTAGCCTGCGATGCAGCAAGAGATGCGAACCCTCGTATCAAACTTTTAATAAACAACTGCTGCCCTTTTGCAGATTATGTTCAGCTGGGAAAATGGCACGAAATAGATGCAAAATATCCTCAGCGTACACCTCATCAATTCACTGAACAGATAATTGAAGCGGGGGTAGATTTTGATATCATAGGCGTGCAGGTTTATTTTGTAAACAGGACTCTAACCGAAGCGGTGCAGTCTGTAGAACGTTACGAGAACATGGGTAAGAAAGTCCAGCTCGCTGAAGTTGGTGCCCCATCAAGGGGGATCACTCAGGAGTTTACTGAGCTGGATGAGGATTTCAGTACGAAGCCTTATGAATGGCACCGTCACTGGGATGAGGAACTGCAAGCCGACTGGCTTGAGAGCATCTTTACTTACGGCTATAGTAAACCATTTATTGAAGCTGCCAATTGGTATGACTTTGTGGACCCGTATGGCTTCCTTAAATCCGGGGGTCTGCTTCGCTCTCCCCGCGGAGAAAAAAAAGCAGCATATCAAAGGCTGTCAGATCTCAGGAAAAAATGGGGCGTATAGTTTTTTAATTCACCTCTCAACATTTAAATCAAGAATCAGATGAAAAAATTATCACGAAGGAATTTTTTAAAGACAGGAGCATTAAGCACGGCTGCTGTTGCTGCCTCATCATCTCTCTTTACCGGCTGGGCTAAACCGGCGAGGATAAAGAAAGATACTGATCTCCTTTTCCAGCCGTTTCCTCATCCCTGGATGCCTGCAATGGATTTCGCCTATCTGACGGATGAAAATGAAGATCCTTTTAAATCGGGTATCCAGGTAACACAGGACGGTATACTGGTTCCTGAAGAAGCTTCTGCCGGGAAATTTTCGATTAACACCAGGTGGTTCATTGAAAATTTCGGATATATAATGCTCGCTGCGGATAACGGGGGAGAATTTTATTCGGTAAATGATAGTTATGGATCAATGAATCTGAATTTTGAATTTGCTAAAACCAGGGTAACAAGGAACAGGAACGTTAAGTCTCGATACGAAAAATCCGGAACACAATTCAGTCCCGAAGTTAACCATCTTGTGAACCTTTCTGAAGAACTCTTTGAAGCTGCTAAAAAGAAACAAAGTGATGCCGGAAAATGCGCCCAGATTTCAGATAAAGCACTGGAGTATGCTTTGTGGGCGGGCGAAAAAATCGAACTAGAGCGTGCGGGAAGCGAAATTGAGAGAATGAAAAGAAGAGATCCATTCCATTTCGGATGTGAAAGCCGGCAGATGATCTGGGCTAAATCAGAAGAATTTGTAAAACGCTTTCCGGAGTTATTTAACTTTGCAACTGTAACTCATTATGTATGGGACAGCTGGTACGAATTGTTCGAGCCGACCGAGGGACATTACAACTGGGGTGTTAAAGACGATATAGTTGATTTCCTCATGAAGAATAACATTGAAATCGAAGGAAGACCTTTATTCTGGTTCCACCCTACTGTTACTCCTGACTGGCTGAAAGCTAAGAACTACCCGGAGCTGAAACAATATATGGAGAAACACATATATGATCTTGTAAGTCATTACAAGGATGATATTCTCTCATGGGAGGTTTTTAATGAGTATCACGACTGGGCAAATATTTTCAATCACACTCCTGATCAGATTACAGAACTTACAAGACTTGCATTTGACAGGACAAAGGAAGTGAACCCAAAAGTTACCAGGATACTGAATAACTGCTGTCCCTGGGCGGAATACGCTGCTATGGGCAGAATGGCAAGAATGGATGCTAC
The DNA here is from genome assembly GCA_035260565.1 of Ignavibacteriaceae bacterium. Taxonomy (GTDB): domain Bacteria; phylum Bacteroidota; class Ignavibacteria; order Ignavibacteriales; family Ignavibacteriaceae; genus DATFVA01. The sequence continues at coordinate 14,653 of DATFVA010000214.1, forward strand.
GCGGCCGCTTCGTTCGCCAAGAAAATTTATTGAAGACCTTACAAATGCCGGTGTTGATTTTGATGTGCTGGGAATACAAATTTATTTTCCGAGAAGAGATTTATCGGATATTGTAAGACTGATTGAACGACTTGAGAAATTCAATAAGCCGATCTATATTACTGAACTCGGGGCCTCATCAGGTTATTCAATGGAACATATTATGGATGGATCAATGAAAATCTCGAACGACCCGTATGAATGGCACAGGAGGTGGGATGAGGATCTGCAGGCCGATTGGCTGGAGCAGGTATATACGCTTTACTACAGCAGGCCTTCTATAAAAGCTGTAAACTGGTATGACTTTTCAGATTTCAGACCTTTTATTGTAAATGGCGGTCTGGTAAGAGAGGATATTTCGCCTAAAATTTCATTTGATCGATTAAAAGAAACACTATCCTCCTGGAACAGGCTTCCCGGAGAAAAAGGAATATGAGAATGACTTCTAAAGAAAGAATATTGGCTGCGATGCGCAGGGAAAAAGCCGACTATGTTCCTGTAAGTCCCGACATCTCTGTTATGGTGCCTGACCGGCTTGACGGCAGGCCCTTTTATGAAATTCATCTCGACGGCAGAGAACATAATGGATGGACATCTGCCACACACGCAGAAGTTTATGTAAAAGCGATACAGCACTTCGGAATGGACGGCTTCTATATGTACGGCGGACTTAAGCAGATTGGACCGGAAGACCGTCCTGAGTTCGAAAGTAAAATTGTTGACATCCCTGATGGTAAACTTGTCGAAAGGATCTGCCGTACCGCAAAAGGTGATTTAACAGAGAAAGAAATTTATTTTGCTGATGAGCCGCCCTGGCGGGAGGAAAAGCCGATAAAAGATCTGGAGAGCGATTTCGAAAAGTTTCAGCTTCATATGGGATTAGGCGACTGGAAATGGGAGAAGGAGTATAACGACAAACAGATTATAGGAGACCTTGGAATATATATGGGAATGACCCCTGTATTCCAGGATTGGTGGTTTCACTACAGACAGGGCGGGTTTGAGCAGTGCTTCATGGATTTTATGCTGGAATCCGAATATATGGATAAAGTGCATGCATTCTGGATGGAATGGGCTCTTGCAAATGTTAAGGCTATGCTCAAGGCAAAACCTGATGTAATAATGCTGGGAGGATCGAGCGCAAGTCTTAGTGTGAGTTCCCCTGATATCTTTAAAAAATATGAACTGCCGTTTATTCAGAAAGCATCTGCACTGTGTAAAGATGCCGGCACAATTTCTCATCTTCATATTTGCGGAAAGAGCTGGCCTTTGATAGAAATCGTTGCAAATGATAGTGATCTGACTTCAATGGAACCTATGGAAGAGCCGCCGACGGGAAATGTAGACCTGGCACAGGTCAAGAAAATTGTTGGAGATAAAATGTGTATTAAAGGAAATATAAATACGACAGAGTTTATGATGACTGCGACACCTCAGGAAGTTGAAGATAAATGTAAAAGATTAATTGATACCGTCGGATATGATGGAGGGTTTATCTTATCAACGGGAGATCAGTGCGGCAGGGATACACCCGATGCTAACCTTTTTAAGATGGTCGAGGTAGCCAAAACGTACGGTAAATACTAAACACTGAAATGGAGAAATGGTGAAATTATTCGCTGCTATCCTGATAACTTTAGGATACACTTTAAATTTATATTCACAGTCTATCATACTTCATACGCACGATGCAAAGGTATGGGCGCAGGATCAGACAGTAACAGGAAAGCTTGAGGGCTTCTATGTCCCCTCGGGCGATCTGCACATTAACGGGACAGCAGTATCTTTCAATATTTCAGCTTCAGATAGTTCTTTTTCAGTAGGCATAACAGTCCCTGAAGGGGAAAGTATGTTCTTCGCCGAAGCCGGGAGCATCGAATCTGATACAGTTATTTACACACTCGGTTATGAACTTCGGCCGGATGTTTATGCCTATGCTGAAGCAGATGGTCAGAATGTAACTCTTCATGGATTAATAATCAGCAATCCGGGAAATCCGTCCCTGACTTATCAATGGCAGCCCGATGAACATAATCCTGAAGCTGTGTCTCTCTCAGGAACTAATGATACCACATCATCTTTTTCTTTATCGCAGTCATCCCCGCGGGGTGAATATTATTTCAACTTCTATGTGTACACTTCAAGCGGTGATACGGTAAAAGCCGCTACTTTTATTACCAACTATACAGATTCAATCAGGGTCTTTCATATTAAGGATGATTATGCTGTCTGGATAGATTCAGCAGTAATCTATGAGGTTTCTCCCTACAATTTTGTAATTAACGGTGACTTCAATGATGTGACTAATAAAATACCCGACCTTGCAAGGCTCGGCGTAAATACGATCTGGCTGCAGCCCGTAATGGGTACACATGGCGGAGGTCAGGGTTATGATATTATAAATTATTTTTCGATAAGGGGGGATTATGGTACAAGCCAGGATTTACATAACCTCATTCAGACGGCGAAGTCATTCGGAATGAAAGTAATGTTCGATTTTGTACCTAACCATTCGTCAAAATATCATCCCTATGCTCAAAACTCTATTACTTACGGCGAAGATTCACACTACTATAATTTCTACCAGAGAGAATTAGATAATGCACCTTACTCTCAATATTATAATATTGACCCGGATGGCTTCATTTATTATTTCTGGGATGAACTGGTAAATCTGAATTATAATAATCCGGAAGTTCAGAAATGGATAACCGAGGCCTGTAAATACTGGGTTGAGAATTACGACATCGACGGCTACCGCTTCGATGCGGTATGGGGAGTCAATGCGAGGAATCCAGAATTTATGAAGAATCTGCGGCTTACTTTAAAAAGAATTAAACCCGGATTCCTGATGCTTGCTGAGGACAAAGCAACGCTGGCGTCTACATTTGATAAGAATTTTGATGCCGCTTTCGACTGGTACCCCGAAGAAAGCTGGGTTTCCCACTGGGTGTGGCAGACTGATTATAACCCCAATGCCAATCCGACCATATTCAACTATCAGAATCAAAGCCAGAGATCACACCTTCTTCGAGATGCAATCACAAACCACGGAAATGGGTATACACCTGACGCAAAGATTTTAAGATTTATGGAGAATAACGATCAGTTTCATTTCATTACTCATCATGGATTGGCAAGGACACAAATGGTTGCCGCGCTCGAATTTACTCTTAACGGAATCCCCCTTGTATATAACGGGCAAGAGACCGGGGTGGAAGGACATCCATATGAAATCGAATTCACATTCTTCCCTGGATTCCCGATAGATTACTCTGATCCGGATCATTTATTCCCATATTACAAAAATCTTATACACTGGAGAAAAACATTACCGGCTTTATACGATGGCGGATATGAAGAGATCTCTGTGACCCCGAACCAGTCTGTATTCTCTTTCAGAAGGTATTCCGGCAGTCAGAATGTGGTAACCATCCTGAATATGGGGTCATCTTCAGCTAATGTAACAGCTTCATTACCTATTGATGAAATGAATCTTGATTCATCGAGAACCTATTATATGACCAACCTGCTTGAAGGAGATGTAATCTCAGGTACACCTGGCGAGCTGAATACAGTAAATGTTTCTATGGAACCCTTTAGTGCGAAAGTTTACCTGCTTGCCGATTCTATTGTCCAGATAACCGGCAATCTCATGGCAGCAAACAATAATATTCCCGGATCATTTGAACTCTCTCAGAATTATCCTAATCCATTTAATCCTTCTACAACAATAAGCTACAGCATTCCATTGCCCGGTAAAGTTGCTGTTAAAATATTCGATGTACTGGGTGAGGAAGTTGCGTCTCTTGTAAACGCGGAACAGTCTGCAGGATTACATTCAGTCATTTTCAATGGAAGCCGCCTCGCAAGCGGTGTATATTTATACCGTGTTGATTTCCAGGGATATTCTTTTACTAAAAAAATGATGCTCCTGAAATAACCCCGGTAGCTTTATTATAATTTCTAATAAAAGCCAGCTCATTACTTCCTAAACTCAAATAATGAAAATATTTATTATAGGCGGTACAGGATTTATCAGCAAAAACATTGTTGAAATTCTGCTGCTGCGGAGACACGATGTTACTATATTCACCCGCGGTGAATCAGTTAATCCATTTAAGCAAAACAATAATCTTCATTTTGAAACTGGTGACCGGAATAAATATTCAGACCTTGAGCAGGCTGTAAAAGGAAAGAATTTTGATGCAGTAATTGATATGACTGCCTTTACCGTTGATCAGTCAGAGTCTGCTGTCAGAATATTCAAAGGCAATACGGGAAGATTCATCCATTGCAGTACTGTGTCGGTCTATATGGTTTCAAAAGATATTAAGTGTCCCATCAAGGAAG